>CBFGPN010000026.1:0-31364 GCA_965650675.1 uncultured Cellvibrio sp. | reverse complement strand
AATTTTTTATTCATTGATTAACCCAAAAAAAACTTAAACGCCTGATTCTGCGTTTCATCCCAATAGGGATAATTCAAATCGTTTAAAAATATTTTTAACTCGCCGTAATCTTTTTTCGGGACTTGCATTCCAACCAATACGCGAGCAGATGCTGAGCCATGGTTGCGGTAGTGGAATAATGAAATATTCCAGCGGCCTGCAAGTTTGTTTAAAAAAGTGACTAAAGCTCCCGGGCGTTCAGGGAATTCGAAGCGATAAAGAACTTCATCGGCAATATGAGGTGCACGGCCACCGACCAAATGGCGGATGTGTAATTTTGCCAATTCGTTTTCTGTCATGTCGGTGACATCATAGTTTTGGTTTTTTAAATCGTTGACCAATTCTTTTCGATCAGTTCCACCTGCGCTGACTTGCACACCGACAAAAATTCTTGCTTCGCTGGAGTCCGCATAGCGATAATTAAATTCCGTAATATTGCGTTTGCCCAAGGCTTTGCAAAATTCTTTGTAAGCGCCGGGGCGTTCGGGAATTGTTACGGCCAAAATCGCTTCACGTTGTTCGCCGATTTCAGTACGTTCGCTGATATAACGCAAGCGATCGAAATTAATGTTGGCGCCACAATCTATGGCGACTAATGTTTGGCCGGTGATACCGTGTTGCGCGACATATTTTTTTAAACCGGCAACACTGGTTGCGCCGGCAGGTTCGGCAATTGAGCGCGTATCTTCAAAAACATCTTTGATGCCTGCACAGATTTCGTCGGTAGTCACAGTCATGCATTCATCAACTGTTTTGCGCAAAATGCGGAAAGTTTCCTCACCGATTTGTGCCACGGCAATACCATCAGCAAAAATTCCGACTTGTGGAAGCACCACACGTTTTTTCTTTTCCATGGCTGCCATCAAGCAGGCAGATTCTTCAGATTCTACGGCGATAATTTTGGTTTCAGGGCGCAAATATTTTACGTAAGCAGAAATACCTGCCGCCAAACCGCCACCACCGACGGCGATAAAAATGGCGTCGATTTTTCCGGGATATTGACGCAGAATTTCCATGCCGATGGTGCCTTGCCCGGCGATTACATCGGGGTCATCAAAAGGATGAATATAAGTCAGGCCTTTTTCTTCAACCAATTTTTTGGCGTGAGTTGATGCTTCATCATAACTGTCGCCATGCAATACCACTTTGGCCCCACGCGCTTTGACGGCATCGACTTTAATGGTTGGTGTTGTGCGTGGCATAACGATTGTGGCTTTGATGCCAAGGTGTTGTGAGCCAAGGGCAACACCCTGCGCGTGATTGCCTGCTGAAGCACAAATGACGCCGCGATTGCGTTCTTCTTCGGTGAGTTGCAACAGCTTGTTGTAAGCGCCGCGCAATTTAAATGAAAACACCGGCTGCAAATCTTCACGTTTTAACAGGACTTTATTGCCTGTGCGCTGCGAAAGAAGACGAGCTTCATCCAGTGGCGTTTCGATGGCCAGGTCGTAGATGCGCGCATTGAGTATGCGTTTTATGTAGGAATCGGTCATGGTTTTTGTATAGTCATTAACAGAAAGCGGCCAGTGTAAACAATTTGGCAGTGGCTGGCATCTTTGGATCTGTATAATGCGTTTTTTTGTAGGGGCAGGTGCCTGTGCCTGCCCGTCGTAGATTCCACCCGGGAATTATATTGATTCTGAGAGAAGCCATGACCCAAGACCAATTAAAACAAGCCGTCGCTCGCGCCGCCATTGATTACATAAAGCCCAAATTATTTTCGGATTCCATTATTGGTGTGGGTACAGGTTCCACCGCCAATTTTTTTATCGATTTTCTCGGTGAAATAAAAAACCAATTTGCCGCCGCTGTCGCCAGTTCAGAAGCCTCGGCGCAGCGGTTAAAAAAATTGGGTATCGATGTGCTCGACTGTAACTCGGTGAGTGAATTGGTCGTCTATGTTGACGGCGCAGATGAAAGCAACGCGCAGCTGCATTTAATCAAAGGTGGTGGTGCTGCACTTACGCGCGAAAAGATTGTTCGTGCTGTTTCCAAAGAATTTGTCTGCATCGCAGATGAAAGCAAATGGGTTGATGTCCTGGGCAAATTCCCATTGCCTGTCGAAGTCATTCCCATGGCACGTTCTTATGTCGCACGCGAAATTGTCAAACTGGGTGGTGCACCGGTCTATCGAGAAGGTGTTGTGACTGATAACGGAAATGTGATTCTCGATGTTTATAATTTAAAAATTACTGACGCAATTGCACTCGAAAATACACTCAATCAAATCACCGGTGTAGTCACCAACGGATTATTCGCCGCAAAAGGCGCAGATGTTTTGTTGTTGGGGACTAAAGAGGGTGTCAGGACGATTTTTCCGAAGAATTGATTATTTTCGTTGCATCACTGCATATACAAAACTTTGTGTTGTATTAAAGGGAGTTTGATGCGTTTCTTTTTCCGTGGTGAGTAAATCAAAATCAGCGCTGAATTCTGCAAAGAGGGATTCACTGGAATAACGAACAGTATTCAAGTTGCTGCACTTTTCGGGACCATCATCAGCAAAAGTAGCTATGACTAAAAAACCTTTTGCTTTTAAGGCGTGTAAAAGATTTTTCTTATAAGCTTCACGAGCTGGTGCATCAGTCAGGAAATGAAACACGGCTCGGTCATGCCAGAGTTGATATTCATTTTTTGGCAATAGTGTTTGCGTTATGTCAGCAGCCAGCCAGTTAATTGCTCCGGCTTTTTCTCCCAAACGATTTTTGGTTAAGTCCAATGCGGTTTTCGAAATATCCAACAATGCGATATTTGAATATCCAAGTTTTAATAAATCATCAACCAATACCGATGCGCCTGCACCTACATCAATAATAGAATCACTGAGTGATAGGCTGCAGGCATCTATCAGGGACAAAGATTTATCCGCATGGGGTTGAAACCAACTCACAGCATCAGATGATTTGGTTTGATAAACTTTTTCCCAATGTTCTTGATTCGACATTCAAATCACTCCGCCGTAATCATTCCCAAATTGCGAACAATCTGCGCAGTGGGTTCGGTTTGGTTCATGGTATAGAAATGCAAGCCTGGTGCTTCGTTCTCCAGTAATACATCACACAACTCGGTTACCAGATCAACGCCGAAGCTTTTCAAACTCGCTTCGTCATCACCAAAATTTTCCAGTGCTTTGCGTAACCAGCGTGGAATTTCGGCGCCGCAAGAATCAGAAAAACGGGTTAAATTTTTGTAATTGATGATGGGCATAATGCCCGGATACATCGGCTGGGTAATGCCGATTTTGTGGCATTGCTCGATAAAATAAAAATACGAATCCGGGTTGAAAAAATATTGCGTAATGGCACTGTTGGCACCTGCATCAAATTTGCCTTTTAAGTAACGCAAATCATCGCTATAACTTTTCGCTTGTGGATGAATTTCCGGATAGGCAGCAACCTCAAGATGAAATTTATCGCCAAAATGTTTGCGAATAAAAGCAACCAGTTCGTTAGCGTAAACCAATTGATAAGCGCCGCCGACACCTGAAGGCATATCACCACGCAATGCAACAATCCGGTCTACACCTGCATCGAGATAATCCTCGATTAATCTTTTAATCGTTTCTTCATCATCACCGCCAAAAGATAAGTGGGGCGCAACACTCACACCTTCTTTTTTGAATTGCGTGACTATACCTTTGGTGTTGTCGCGGGTTGATCCACCTGCGCCATAGGTAACAGAAAAAAAGTCGGGTTCAAATTCCGATAATTTATCGCGAACCTGAAATAATTTTTCCCGACCTTCTACTGTTTTAGGTGGAAAAAATTCAAAACTTAAACGCGGTTGTGAGTCTTGCATGATGAAATCCTGAATTTGGTTTTTTAAGTTCCCCACTTTGAAAAAGGGGGGTTAGGGGGGATTTAAAATCTCAGAAAATTTTGACCATCTTAAATCCCTCCCCCGCCTCCCTTTTTCAAAGGGAGGAGCTGGTTCCCTTGCCTTGGCAGGGAACAAATTAATACTTATATGAATCCTGCTTATACGGTCCCTCAACCTCAACTCCAATATATTCCGCCTGTTGTTGTGTTAATTTGGTAATCACACCACCGAAACCTTCGACCATATCTTTTGCGACTTCTTCATCCAATTTTTTCGGCAATACCCGAACATAAATATGTTCGGGTTTTTGTTCTGCTGGCAAATCTGCAAATTTGCGTTCGTACAAATAAATTTGTGCGAGCACCTGATTGGCAAATGAACCATCCATAATGCGTGATGGGTGACCGGTTGCGTTGCCTAAATTTACCAAACGGCCTTCCGATAATAAAATTAAATAATCATTTTTTGTCATGTCACGATAAATTTTATGTACTTGTGGTTTGATTTCTTCCCAAGCCCAATTTTTGCGCATAAAGGCCGTGTCGATTTCACTGTCAAAGTGACCAATATTGCAAACCACTGCGCCGGGTTTTAGTGAGCGCAGCATGGATGAATCACACACATTCACATTGCCAGTGGTAGTCACCAACAAATCAGTTGTGCTTAAAACAGCGTGATTCAAATCTTCAAATTTACCGGTATTGATGCCGTGATTGTAAGGCGACACCACTTCGAAGCCATCCATACAAGCTTGCATGGCACAGATAGGATCTATTTCGGTAATTTTTACAATCATGCCTTCCTGACGCAGTGATGCAGCAGAACCTTTACCCACATCACCGTAACCAATCACCAGAGCTTTTTTGCCCATTAATAAATGATCAGTGCCGCGTTTAATCGCATCACTCAAGCTGTGACGGCAACCGTATTTGTTATCGTTTTTACTTTTGGTGACGGCATCATTCACATTAATAGCGGGTACTTTTAATGTGCCCTTTTTCAACATCTCAATTAAACGATGTACGCCAGTAGTGGTTTCTTCAGAAATGCCATGAATTTTATCCAGCATCTGTGGATATTTTTCGTGAATGATTAAGGTGACATCACCACCGTCATCCAGAATCATATTGGCATCCCAGGGTTTGCCGTCTTTTAAAATGGTTTGTTCGATACACCACCAAAATTCTTCTTCAGTTTCACCTTTCCATGCGAACACGGGAATTCCACGCTCGGCAATTGCAGCCGCCGCGTGATCCTGTGTTGAAAAAATATTGCAAGATGACCAACGAACTTCGGCACCCAATTCAATCAGTGTTTCAATTAACACTGCTGTTTGAATGGTCATGTGAATGCAGCCAATAATTTTTGCATCTGCAAGTGGTTTGCTGTGTTTGTATTTGCGACGCAAAGCCATTAACGCCGGCATCTCGCTTTCGGCAATTTCAATTTCTTTGCGACCCCAATTGGCGAGAGTAATGTCGGCAACTTTGTAATCTGGTGTGCTCATGATGTGTTCCTGTAGAAAAATGTTTTGCCCTCACCCTAACCCTCTCCCGGAGGGAGAGGGGATTGAACTCCCTGCTTAACTTACTACGAAGAGAATTCAGTTCCCTCTCCCTCGGGGAGAGGGTTAGGGTGAGGGCCTGTGAATTTTTTAAATCGCCTTTTTCAAAGCCTCAGCCTTATCCGTTTTCTCCCAAGTGAAATCCGGCAACTCGCGACCGAAGTGACCATAGGCTGCTGTCTGGCGATAAATTGGTCTTTTTAAATCCAACATTTGAATTAACCCGCCAGGACGCAAATCAAAATATTCGCGAATTAATTTTACAATGTCGGCATCGGATAATTTTCCTGTGCCAAAAGTGTTCACCGAAATGGATGTGGGTTCGGCAACACCAATTGCGTAGCTGACTTGAATTTCGCATTTATCTGCCAAACCAGCAGCGACAATATTTTTCGCAACATAGCGACCTGCGTAAGCAGCAGATCTATCGACTTTTGATGGATCTTTTCCGGAGAAAGCACCGCCACCGTGACGTGCCATGCCGCCGTAAGAATCCACAATAATTTTGCGGCCGGTTAAACCGCAATCACCTACAGGCCCACCAATAATAAATTGGCCAGTCGGGTTGATATGGTATTGGGTATCTTTGTGCAACCATTCAGCGGGTAAAACATTTTTGATAATTAATTCACGAACCGCTTCGTGAATTTCGGATTGTTTAACATTGGGGCTGTGTTGTGTTGATAGCACTACTGCATCGACTGCAACCGGTTTACCATTTTCATAACGCAAAGTGACCTGACTTTTGGCATCAGGGCGTAGCCATGGCAGAGAACCGTTTTTGCGCAATTGTGCTTGTTTTTCAACTAAACGATGCGCATAAAAAATCGGTGCTGGCATTAATACCGAGGTTTCATTGGTGGCATAACCAAACATCAAACCCTGATCACCTGCGCCCAATTCTTTTGCATCTTTTTCATCAACGCCCATGGCGATATCGGCAGATTGTTTACCGATTGCATTTAACACTGCGCAGCTTGCGCCATCAAAACCGACATCGCTGGAGTTGTAACCTATATCCAAAATTACCTGACGAATTAAATCTTCCAAATCGACATAGGTTGATGTGCGCACTTCCCCGGCAACAATCGCCATTCCGGTTTTCACCAGAGTTTCAACCGCCACGCGCGCGTTGGGATCGTCTTTTAAAATTGCATCCAGCACGGCATCGGAAATCTGGTCTGCCATTTTGTCGGGATGACCTTCTGAAACGGATTCAGATGTGAAGACGGAATATTCGGACATAATTTTTTCCTTCATTAAATAAAAATTAATGCTTAAAAATTTCACCCCCTCCTAGCCTCCCCCTTAGCAAGGGGGAGGAACTTGACTCCCAACTTGCTACAAAGTGAAGTCTGTTCCCTCCCCTTGCCAAGGGGAGGGTTAGGGTGGGGTGATATTTTACAAATTCGGTTTAAAAAATTGCCTCAATTGAATTTGAAACCCATTGCGCAACGCAAAATAAATACTTTGACCTTCATCCAGTTTTGCGGCTTTGGCCCAGCGTGAAAAATCCTGGGGCTCGAATCCTTGCCATAGGTCACCACAGGCTTCGCGCGCCCAGGTTTGTTCGTGACGACATAAATCACAAATTAATAAAGCACCGCCCGGTGCGAGGCTGCGACTTAAATCCACAAAAATATCAGCGGGCGATGCGGTGTGGTGCAGCACCATATTTACCACAATGCAGTCAGCCAGAATTTTTTGTGCGTCGAGTGTTTGCGTATCGCCTAATATAAATTCGATATTGCGCAGTGATTTGCTTTGCGCAAATTGTTTGGCTTTTTCCAGCATTTGTTTGGAATTGTCCAAGGCCACAACCTGATTAAATTGTTGCGACAATACTGAAAGAAATTCTCCTTCGCCTGGCCCTATTTCCAGCGCCAGGTCTTTGTGTTTCAACGCGCTGTTATTTAATAAACTGGTAACTTGGTCGGCATAAACCGGATAACTGGCAATTAAATCCTGTTGCGCACGAAATTTATCGGCATTTTCGGTAAAAAAAGTTTGCGCAGCCTGATTGCGTTCTTGCCGCAAGGCGTGCACTTTTTGTTGCAGATCCGCAGACAGCTGGATTTCGTCCACCGTGGCAAATAATTGTTGTTGCAGATTGGCCAGTAAATGCTCCGGTGATAAATAAGCGCGACGGTAAAAAATCGAATTACCTTCACGGCGCGAACCGAGCAACCCGGCATTGGTTAATACTTTCAGGTGGTGACTCATGCCGGACTGTGTGGTGTCGAACAAGCGGCTCAATTCCAGCACGCCATAAGAGTCTTGTGAGAGAACGCGCAAAATATCCAGGCGCAATGTGTCGCCAGCTGCTTTGAGCAAGTTGGCGAGGGCACCGGCATCAACCTTTTGCTGGACAACATCAGTCAGCAAAGGAAATTCGGTGGAGGTATTGGTGGGGGCAGATTGATTCATGCCGGCAAGTCTAGCAGTCGAAATCACCTATATCAAAATATTTTGATATAGGTTTTGCAGAATGATGACGTTTTCATAGCGGAAGATCATCAGACTTTTTCTGTTCTGTGCTTTACCGCAGGTGACAGCTGAGAGAGAATGCCCGCCGACCAATACTGCACGTCAGACAGTAGATCCGGCAAAAATCCTTTTAAATCAACCATTCCAGGAGCTTCATTGATGCCTTCTCGCCAACATCTTGCCAATGCAATTCGTGTCCTTTCTATGGACGCAGTCCAAAAAGCCAATTCAGGTCACCCGGGTGCCCCGATGGGAATGGCTGATATTGCCGAAGTCTTGTGGAATGATTTTTTAAAGCACAATCCAAACAATCCGGGATGGGTCGATAGAGATCGCTTTGTGTTGTCAAATGGACATGGCTCCATGTTGATTTACTCTTTGTTGCATTTGTCCGGCTACGACTTGCCCATGGATGAGTTAAAGCAATTCCGTCAGTTGCATTCAAAAACTCCCGGTCACCCGGAGCTTGGTTATACAGTTGGTGTTGAAACGACTACCGGCCCATTGGGACAGGGACTTGCAAATGCCGTGGGTATGGCGCTGGCTGAAAAAATTCTGGCTGCACAATTTAACCGTGACGGGCACAAGGTTGTTGATCACTTTACCTATTGTTTCCTGGGCGATGGCTGCATGATGGAGGGTGTCTCTCATGAAGCCTGTTCATTGGCCGGCACTTTGGGCCTGAACAAACTGATTGCTTTCTATGATGACAACGGTATTTCGATTGATGGTCATGTTGAAGGCTGGTTTACCGATGACACCGCCAAGCGTTTCGAAGCTTACGGCTGGAATGTGATTCGTGCCGTTGATGGGCATGATGCGGCGGCTATTAAATCCGCTATTGAAGCTGCCCGCGCTGAAACCAAAAAGCCCACATTGATTATCACCAAAACCATCATTGGTTTTGGTTCCCCCAACAAACAAGCTTCCCACGATTGCCATGGGTCACCCCTGGGTCTTGAAGAAGTTGCTTTGGTTCGTAAAACCCTGGGCTGGGAATACGAGCCTTTTGTAATTCCAGCTGATATTTATGCTGGTTGGGATGCAAAAGCCAAAGGTGCTGCAGCTGAAAAATCCTGGAGCGAGAAATTTGCTGCCTACAAAGCTGCATATCCTGAGTTGGCAGCCCAGTTTGATCGTCGCGTTATTAAAGGTGATTTACCAGCCGATTTTGCGGCAAAAGCCGAGGCCTTTATCGCCGAGAGCCAGGCCAAGTCAGAAAAAATCGCCAGCCGCAAAGCGTCGCAAAATTCTATTGCTGCTTTTGCTCAGATACTTCCCGAGTTGCTGGGAGGTTCTGCGGATCTCGCCGGTTCCAACCTGACAATTGTGAAATCTTCCAAGGGTGTGAATGCCGATGACGCCAGTGGCAACTACATCTATTACGGTGTGCGTGAGTTTGGTATGAGCGCCATCATGAATGGTATTTCGGCACACGGTGGATTCATCCCTTACGGCGCTACTTTCCTGATGTTCCAGCAATATGCTGCCAACGCTGTGCGTATGTCTGCTTTGATGAAGTTGCGCAATATTTTTGTCTATACCCATGACTCGATTGGTCAGGGTGAAGATGGCCCAACTCATCAGCCTGTTGAAGTGCTGGCCACTTTGCGCATGACACCGAATATGGATACCTGGCGCCCGGCTGACGCAGCCGAATCGGCTGTTTCATGGAAGGCCGCAATTGAGCGCAAAACCGGCCCGACTTCATTGGTGTTCAGCCGTCAAAATCTGGATGCATTCGCTCGTACCCCCGCACAAGTGGCGAATATTGCCAAGGGTGGTTATGTATTGGTGGATTCAGTCGGTGAGCCAGACGCAATCCTGATTGCAACCGGGTCGGAGGTGGGCGTTACCGTCAAAGCCGCCGAAGCCTTGAAAGCCAAAGGTCACAATGTGCGTGTTGTATCCATGCCATCCACTTCAGTATTTGATCGTCAGGATGCTGCGTACAAAGAGTCTGTTCTGCCAAGCCATATTTTTGCTCGTGTTGCAGTTGAAACCGCACATGTGGATTTCTGGTACAAGTACGTTGGTTTCGACGGTCGCGTAGTGGGTATGACCACCTTCGGCGAATCAGCCCCGGGCCCCAAACTGATGGAACACTTCGGGTTCACTGTGGACAATATTGTGGCGACAGTTGAAGAGTTGATTGAGGATTAATTTGCCGTTTTCCCCGAAAAAACACCCGACGCAAGTCGGGTGTTTTGTTTTGTGTGTAGAAAATTCCCAAGCTCCTAATTCATTGAAATTTTTCGACTTTTTTATTCCCGTTCCGGCCAAACCAAAAGTGATAAGACTCAGTTTAGGGTGATACTTAAGGTGGGACGACAAAAATTTCTGTCACTTCCAATATTGGCTGGGTAGTTGGCAAGCTCTTGTCACTATACCTTTTGCTGCACGGCATGAGGTTGTGAGTAACAATGGATTCGGTACACCAACTCCTACCATTGTCAGTTTCATTCTCCTTGAGCTCCCGTTGTTGGTCGAAGGCGGGAGTTTTTTTAGGCAAACAGATATCGCAAATTTGATCCTGGATCGGGTTTGCAGCGTTACAACAAAACTATAACAACAGAGGTCGATTTCTGATGAAGACAATTTATTTGCAAAAGGCAATAGGGCTTGGTCTCACACTGGTGCTTTCAGGGCTGGTGGGTTGTGGTGGATCGGGTGAGTCAGGCGGAAAGTCTTCCTCCCGACAATCCAGTTTGACCAGTTCAAGCATCAGCTCCAATGTTTCCAGTATTTCAAGCACCGGTGTTTCAAGTAGTGTTTCCAGCTCCAGACTGTCTTCCAGTTCCAGTAGCGCGCCTCTCTGGACATTGGTCTGGAGTGATGAATTCAATGCGAGCTCAATCGACACCAGCAAGTGGGGTCACGAAGAAAATTGCTGGGGCGGCGGTAATAACGAACAGCAGTGCTATACCGACCGCGCTGAAAATTCTTTTATTGAAAATGGAATATTAAAAATCGTCGCCCGTAAGGAAAATTTTACCGGCCCCAATACGCCAGATGGTTCAGGTGACGCCACCTCCACCCTGCCTTACACCTCCGCACGTTTGCGCACCAAAGGTTTGCAAGAGTGGACTTTCGGTCGCTTTGAAATTCGCGCGAAATTACCTTTTGGTCAAGGCACCTGGCCTGCCATCTGGATGTTGCCCACCAACTCGCCTTACGGCAATTGGGCATCCAGTGGTGAAATCGACATTATGGAAGCGGTGAATTTAAAAACCGTCACCGGCGATGCGGCACCCGAAGCCCGCGTGCACGGCACGCTGCATTACGGTCGCGCCTGGCCGCAGAACGTGTCATCCGGTGCAGATTACGCTTTGCCGGGCAACGCCAATCCTGCTGATGATTTCCATGTTTATGCACTCGAATGGGAAGACGGTGAAATTCGTTGGTATGTGGACGGCGTGCACTACGCAACACAAAGATCCAGCGGTTGGTATTCACAATATTTGGACAGCGATGAATTAAAAAATGCACCTGAAGGTGCTCCCTATGATGATCAATCACGCTATCACTTGTTGTTGAATTTAGCTGTTGGCGGCGCTTGGGCAGGCAGTGTGAATAACACCGGTATTGATGAATCTGTTTTCCCACAAACTTTGGAAATTGATTACGTACGTGTGTACGAGTGCAGCCTGTCGCCACAAACAGGCAAGGGTTGCGCAACGGTTGGTGATGGCGCCGAGTTGGTTGCGGGGCATCAGCGACCGGTAATCGGTGATGCCAATTTACCCGGGCCACCTTTGTTCAAAATGTACGAAGACAGTCTTGCAGAAGGTTTGGTTTTTGACAGTTATGATCCAGACAATTTTGTCACTCACAGCGAAGTCGATGAAACCAATCGCGGCAAAGTATTGAATCTGGTGAAAACCGGTGCAACCGGGAATTTTTATTTCAAAGTGAATGGTGACGCCGCGGATCTGCGCAATTGGTCTAGCGATTCCGAATTAATTTTTGATGTCAAAGTAAATAGCAAAGCCGATGGCGCAACACTGCTGGTGAAAATGGATTCCGGTTGGCCCAACGTGAGTGATGCAGTCGTTCCACTCGCGGCCAACGGTGAGTGGAGTGAATTCAGAATTCAACTCGGCGATTTAATTGATAACGGCAATTCACTGGCATCAGGTATGGCAAGTCTTGCCAGCATTGCCAATATTTTTGTATTGGAACCGTCAGCGGCTATTGATGTGTCATTCGATAATATTCGTATTGAAGGCGAAGAGAATCAAAATGTTGAAGAATTTGCTGCATTGCCGTTCTATTCAATTTACGGCGACGCAATCCCTGGTGAATTACAAATCCAAAGTTACAATCCTGATAGTGCCATCAGCAGTTCACAAATAGATGAAAGTGGCCGCGGTAAAGTTTTCAATGTTGTGAAGACGGGCGCAACCGGTAATGTGTATTTTAATATTACGTCAGGCATACAAAATTTGAGTCACTGGGCAGCCGATGGTGAATTGGTATTTGATGTCAAAGTCAATTCAAAAGCGAGTGGTGCAAACTTGTTGGTCAAAATGGATTCCGGTTGGCCCAACGTCAGTGATTTCACAGTGCCGGTTGCCAACAATGGTGAATGGAAAGAAGTTCGCATTGCGGTTTCCGATTTAATCGACAACGGCAATTCAGTTGCTTCTGGCTCAGCGAATCTCAGCGCCATATCCAATTTATTTGTGATTGAACCCAGCGCTGCCATGGATGTGTCCTTCGATAATATTCGTTTGGTTATACCTTCCAGCTACAACATATATGACGATGCACCCAACGCGGAATTGCAAATTCAAAGCTACAATCCGGATGGTTTGGTAAGCACTTCATCTGTAACAGAAACCAATCGTGGAAATGTTTTCCGTGTGGTAAAAACAGCTACAGGTCAAGGCAATGCCTATTTCAATAATATTGCGGGTGCGCGTGATATTAGCGCCTGGGCCAATGCAAAACTGGAATTCGATTACAAAATTGCCAGTCACGGCACCGGTGCTTATTTGTTGATAAAAATGGATAGCGGTTGGCCTAACGCCAGCGATGTGCAGATTGATCCAGCCGACACCAATTGGCACAGCTACTCTATTCGCGTGGCCGATTTAATCAGCGATGGCAACCACTACACATCACAAGCGGACAAAGCCAATATTCAACAAATATTGAATTTGTTTGTGATAGAACCTCAGGGGAGCGCAATGGATGTTTCATTTGATAACATCCGGATTACCACGGAATAACAAAAACAACAGGGATAAAAAAGCCGCAGCTCAAACTGCGGCTTTTTTTATTTTTTATCTTCGTTCCCTGAATGCTGTTTTCGATATTCAGTCGGCGACATGCCGACCAAGCGACTGAAAAACCGATGAAAAGCGGATTTGCTGTTGAATCCTGCTTCTAATAAAACATCCATTACGGTTTTATCTGTATCACTGAGCAAACGTTTAGCTTCCTCCACCCGGTAGCTATTCATAAATTCAAAAAAATTGGTGTTGTAGTGTTTATTGATAACAGCGCTGACTTCTTTCACGGGTAAATTGATGCGTTTGGAGAACTCTTCAATGTTCAAGTTTTGTTTAAGAAAGAACTTTTGAACCTCCATTCCTTCATGTACTTTTTGGATGGCCAAATCAGTAATTTTTTCGATGATTTTATCTTTGCTGACTTCAGGTTTTGTGGTGAGCAATTGGTGTGCATGCACCACACTATTGATGAAGAGCGCATTGATTAAAATAAAAATGACATAATTTTCAGTAATACCAAAAAGGTCGGCAACTTGAGGTGATTCACCGCCGATGATGTTGGCAACAAGGTGTACTAAAATCGAAAAGCTCCAGCTAAATAAAAATCCCAAGCTGAGAATGTTCAGCCAGCTCGGTTCCGTGGGTGAAAAATTGGAATACTGATTATGTAAACTGATCCGGTAAAGTCTGACTCTATAGACAGCAGCCAAACCATAAAAAAATGGCATAACTTTAATAAAATGCCAAATGGTGTTGGCAATTTGTTGATCCGTTTCATTCAAATCGCGAAAGCGCAAATCCGAACTATTGATTTGAAAAATTATCAGCCAAAGCAAGGCGATGACAATCGGAATCAAATGTAACAAGTGACGCCTTGAAAGAACAAAAGCATCTTGAGTCAGTGCAATTACATAGAAGAGCAGTAGTGGCCCTTTTAACAATTGAGCAGTGACTAAAAAGAAAGGTAAAAGCGTTTCATCAAATAATTGAAACAAACCGACATCATCATTCCACAATACCAGTACGCAGGCGGAGGCAATCGCAATCGAGATCAACAGCATAGCCAACAGATAATTGGCCAATCGATTTTTGACGGGGAGAATAGTTTGGAAAATTACCAATAAAAAACATTCAGCGACAGTCATAAATAAAACCATGTCGTGAATATTAAAGATATGTTCTTGCATTTGGTTTGACCTTGGTTGTTGTATTTATCTAAGGCCAGAGAATAATAGCGCAAAATATTCCCCATTTCGCCCGGCAAATTAGTTTTTCAGCCTTGCCTCAGGTAAACTTGCCAGCCTCAAAACTTCCCCATTCCGGCTTTTCAGGAGACACCCCATGACCGTAAAACTGATGAAAGACCAGAACCTTTCTGGCAAACGTGTATTAATTCGCCAGGACTTGAACGTACCTTTGGAAAATGGCCGTATCACCAGTACTGTACGAATTGATGCATCTATCCCAACTATCAAGCAGGCGCTTGCTGCAGGGGCTAAAGTGATGATCATGTCTCACTTGGATAAACCTGTTGAGGGGGAATTTAATCCAGCCAAGTCCCTGGCTCCTGTTGCAAAGTATCTCAGTGAAAAATTGGGCCGTGATATTCCATTGATCCAAAACTGGGTTGACGGTTTTGAAATGAAAGGCGATTTGGTTTTGTTGGAAAACGTTCGCTTCAATGTCGGCGAAGGTAAAAATTCTGACGAACTTTCCAAAAAAATGGCCGCACTTTGTGATGTGTTTGTAATGGATGCTTTCGGTACCGCGCACCGCGCACAAGCCTCAACCCATGGTGTCGCAAAATTTGCACCGATTGCATGCGCAGGTCCATTGCTTTCAGCGGAACTGGAAGCTCTCGGCAAGGTTCTCGATAATCCTGCACGCCCATTAGTGGCAATCGTTGGTGGTTCAAAAGTATCGACCAAATTAAGTGTGTTGGATGCAGTTTCCAAAATTGCAGACATATTGGTTGTTGGTGGCGGTATCTCGAATACTTTTGTTGCATCAGCTGGGAACGAAGTCGGCAAATCTCTTCATCAAAAAGAAATGATTCCTGAGGCACAACGTTTGCGCGCGCAAACTGAAGTGGTTTACGCCACCGACGTGCGTACCACTAAGGAAGATTATACGGAGTGGAATCACAATTCTGTTTGCGTAACGAAAAAAGCCAACGAAATTCAAGCTGACGAAGAAATTATCGACTACGGCCCCGAAACCGCAGCACGCGTTGCCGAGATAATCAAAAACGCCAAAACCATTTTATGGAACGGCCCTTGCGGTGTTTTTGAATTCGATGCTTTCGCAAAAGGCACAGAAGTAGTTGCTCGTGCCATCGCAGACAGCGAAGGTTTTTCGGTTGCAGGTGGCGGCGATACTTTGGCAGCAATTGATAAGTGGAATCTGGCCGACAAAATTTCTTATGTTTCTACCGGTGGTGGTGCATTTTTGGAATTTGTTGAAGGCAAAAAATTACCTGCTGTCGCGATTTTGGAAGAAAGAGCTAAAGCTTGATTTACTGAAAACTTAACTAAAAAGGCAGCTGTGAAAACAGCTGCCTTTTTTATTGGTAAGTCCACAAAGGTCAATTGGGAATTCTTTTCCAATCGAGGCAAATTGAAGTTGGTGGGAAAGTACAAGCCATAAAAGACAAAAAGTAAAGAAGTGTAAATGTCCCCAGCTTGAGTAACTATCACAAAAATAGTGGTTACAATATACAAAATTTTGTATAAATGTTGAGGGGGTTTACCGTGGAACAATTAGCTTATAACAACATATTTGATGCTATTACCGAAGACAAGGCTGAGGCAGCGGATTTGAAATTTCGATCAGATTTGATGCTTGTTATGCGTCAAATTTTCGAGGATAGAGGATTATCTCAGGCTGACATTATGGATCTACTGGGTATCCCACAGCCCCGCGTTAGCGAGCTTGTCAGAGGGAAGGTTGATAAGTTTTCCTCCGATAAGTTGATAGGCTATTTAGCCAAGCTCGGCTTTCAATTTAAACCAACTTATCAATCATCCAAGGCTCATCGTACATCCAGAGTGAAATGTACTGTTACTGCAGTTTAGTCTGCTTTTTAGCGTTTTTTATCTCGTTTACCTCTTCCATCATTTCCTTGTAGCGTTTTAGTAGGGTGTTCATTGCTGGTCGATCAACGCCATTGGTGGTCTTTGTGAAAGCATGCAGTACATAAACTGTATTTAAGTGTTTCGCGCAGTAGACTGCTCTGTAGGCCGGGCTACCATTTTCCTTCAGTTCAATCACGCCCGCTCCAATTGTGCTGGACAAGTCTTCGAAATCTGAGAATGGTCGTTGGCCCTGCTGGACAGCGTTTAGATCCGAACCGAACTGACTGATTATGTCTTTTGGTAAATTTAAAAAATCTCGCTTCGCTGCCGCATTTACAAATTTAAAATTTAGCTCTTTTGGCATGTTGTTTAATTTGTCCCCTTAATTACATTGTTTGTATGTAAATACAGTGCTGTTTATTTAAACAGTGCTACTGATCTTAGGCTGACCAATAAGGATTGTAAAGAAGAAATATTTGGTAGGAATTAAGTCTGGTTTGGTGCAAGAAGTGGATTATATGATCCAGAAATATTGATTAATTTTGACGCCACTAGCCCGACCCACCTTAAGTTCCCAACTAACATGGGACGATCTTTCCCAATAATTTGTACCAAACTATGCGTGAGAGACAGGTTTATTGTTCAACGGCAGTGGTTGATAAAAAACAACAATAAAATGCCAATGACCTGTGTCAGATCCAATAATCAATAATTTAAGGTCATCATCATGAAAAGATTCAACAGATTCTTGCTGTTGTTAGCTATGTTTTCTTTTGTCCCCTTCAGTTCAGCCACGATTACCAACTACGGTGCCGGTAATATCAGTGACACTATCAACACCGCCAGTTGGAAATGTGCTGTTGATAATGGCAACTGGATTTACAACGCGGGTATCGTCAAGCCCGGTGTCAGCAGTTGTAATCCTATTGGTGCACCGACAGCTATTTACCCGCAGGAAGTTTCACCTGCGAATGGCAAACCGACAATGACCCATCGCTGGTGGGGTTCGGTTTCGTTTATGGGGGAAATGAAAATCGGGGCCTCGTCCGATTCGGGTTACATAACACCCGATCCGATTACAGCAAGGATCAGTGAGCGCGGTGCGCGTATTTTGGGAATTCCTTCCGGTTTGCGTACGGGCAGCAATGATACGCAATACCCTATCCCCGATCCTTTTGCTGAAGTATTTGACGGGATTGCTGTTGGCAATTCTGCCTATTCCAACATGGAAGCTTATTTAAAAGATTTCAGTGATGGTTCTGTCACTGTGCAATGGAATTCCGGTTCAACTCCTGTAATGGAAGCGACCTTTGTTCATGGTTCACCCTATGTTTATTTCACAGCATTGCAAGGCAATCTGGTGGTGCGAACCAAAGCGGCAGACGGCGGTGAAAAAGGCATTTTTTATCAAAGTGGTAATCATCTGGGTGTGTGGACAGATGTCTCGGGTAATCGAAATGTTTTTTTAATCAGTGGTCACGACGCCACAACATTTTCAGGCGTGAGTACCAACAGCATTGGTGTCAGTAATAGCAGCAAACGTTTGACGATTACCTTGTTGCCATTGTTAACCGGCACACCTTCATCCGACATGGTCAATACGTTTGCGCAATACGCGACACAGAGAATCGACAAGGTGAATATTAATTATTCTGTTGATCGCACCAGCAATAAAGTAACCGTCAGTCATCAATACCAATTTAATGGCTCAGCCGTGACAACTATGGCCGGACTTTTGCCATTGCACTGGAAAAATTCCACGCAAGCCGTGACCAATTACAAAATTCGTTCTGCACGTGGCGTCACTAAATTTGCAGCAACAAATGGTTTTAGTTACACCATTCCGTTTGTCGGTGTTTTACCTTATTTCCCGGAAAATATTGGCGATTATGATGCAAATCAATTGCGCGCACTGGTGAGTGAATTTACCAATCAGGGATCATCCGCATGGAACAGTGCTACCGATACTTATTGGGCGGGAAAAAATTACGGCAAGGTGGCAGAGCTGGCTGCTATTGCACGTTCTGTTGGCATGACAACAGAAGCCAATCAATTAATTAATTGGTTAAAAGGCGAATTGCAGGATTGGTTTCGTGCTAATACGACAGGCTCACTGGACACCACCAAATATTTTGTTTACGACAATAATTGGAACACGCTGTTGGGTTTCGATGAATCTTTCGGTGCGCAACAACAATTAAACGATCACCATTTCCATTACGGTTATTTTGTTCGTGCTGCCGCCGAAGTTTGTCGGGTTGATGCCAATTGGTGTAGCGCCAGTCAATATGGTCCCATGGTGGAATTGTTGATTCGCGATTACGCTGCAGGACGTAATGATTCCCTGTTCCCTTATCTGCGCAATTTTGATCCTGCCTATGGATTTTCCTGGGCATCGGGACACGCGAATTTTGCGTTGGGCAATAACAATGAATCCACATCGGAAGCAGCCAATGCTTATGGCGCGATCATTTTGTACGGGATGATCACGGGTAATAATGATTTGGTAAATCGCGGCATGTATCTGCATGCATCTTCAACAGCGGCTTACTGGGAATATTGGAACAATATTGATCGTTACAAAGGCTTGGGGGGTGATTACGACAATTTCACTTCTGCCTACACCAAACCGACTACGTCGATTATCTGGGGCAATGGTCATGTGTTCTCGACCTGGTTCAGCGGTGCCTACGCGCATATTCTGGGTATTCAAGGTTTGCCGCTTAGTCCACTGGTATTGCATATAGGTCAACATGCCGACTACCTGAATAACTATGTCGCGTTGGGATTGAGTCAATCCAGTAACGGCAAACCCTCGGGTCTGCCCAATGATCAGTGGCGCGATGTCTGGTGGAATATCTGGGCCATGACCAACGGGCAGGCCGCCGTGGACGACATGTTGTCTTACGGCCTCAATAACCTGATTCCGGAAGCAGGCGAAACCAAAGCGCACACATATCACTGGGTTTATACGCTTAAACAATTGGGATCATTGGCGACCGGGACTGGTGCATTGACCGCCAATCATCCCGCAGCGGTTGCCTTTAACAAGAATGGCATCATGACTTATCTGGCTTACAACTTTGGTTGCTCAGCACTGACGGTGAATTTTTCCGATGGCACCAGTTTGTCTGTACCAACACGGGGTTATGCCTGGAAGCGTACAGGTCAGACTGCAATTTCCAGTGGCAGCAGTTGTTCAGGAACCAGTTCGTCTACCAATTCATCATCGGTATCCAGTAGCATCTCCAGTTCATCCCGATCTTCTTCTGTGAGTTCTTCCCGATCCGTGAGTTCATCGCGTTCTTCATCCAGATCCTCATCGATCAGCTCGTCGCGTTCTTCGTCAATCAGCTCGTCGAGGTCTTCATCAATAAGCTCATCCCGATCCTCTTCTGTGAGCTCATCGCGATCGTCCAGTTCGGTGTCTTCTGCTGGATCAACCAACTACGGCTACACGGTATTAACCAGCAACAGCGTTCTTTTTTATGCGAACAATGCACCCTGGGTGGACGTTCATTACACCATTAACAATGGTGCGCAGCAGAACTTTCGTATGACCTGGGCCAGTGGTAATAGCAACAGCTACACACTTGCCAATATTCCTGCCGGAGCACTGGTGCGTTACTACTTCACGATTGGTCAATCGGTTGGCGCTTACGATACCTCATGGCAAGAGTTTTCCTGCTGTACCACAAGTCCTGCTTTTAGCTTGTTGCTTCAGGCAGAATCTTTCAGTGCCATGAATGGTGTGCAAACCCAAGCGACCAGTGACTCGGGTGGTGGGCAAAATGTCGGTTGGATTGAGGCAGGGGACTGGATGTCCTATGCCAATATCACCATTCCATCATCAGGCAGTTATCGAATGGAATACCGGGTAGCCAGCCCATCGGGTTCCATGCTGTCACTGGACTTGAATAGCGGCAGCATACTGCTTGGCAATGTCACAATCCCCGCAACCGGTGATTGGCAAAACTGGACTACCGTCAGCCAAACAGTAACCCTGACAGCAGGCACTTACAGCTTTGGAATTTACGCGCAACAGTCAGGATGGAATTTCAATTGGTTCAGGATCACGCGTTTATAGTTTGTTTCGCTTCGCATAAAAAAACAGAGCGACCTAGGTCGCTCTGTTTCAAAAAATACTCTTTAATTTTTGCAAGCCCTCTCATCAATCCTTAACTTCTATTCCTGAATATTTAAAGCGAGCTTTAACCACTGGTGGTATTGAGTTATCAAATTGACCAAGCCCTAAAGCTATGCGCTCGGATTCAAGAGAATTGTAAATCTGCTGCGCGCGTGCCTGTACCAACTTAAGATCATCGTCATTAAATTTCATATTGTATCGACTCTCAAGCGAGCCAATTCCCATGTATTTAAAATTTAACGAATCACCGCGCATGGCAGCAACTACCATGTAGGCGGCAGCCTCTATTAATACAGGTTTCTTTTTTTCTTCTGGATCATTTCTCGTAATGCCTCCATGAATAGCAACATGATCTCCCAAGTTAAATAACGCAAATGTAGAGCCATGAGTGGCAGCTTTTGTCAGTAATGGTTTTGATACATCTATAGGCGCCCTCCTTGCCAAACGGTGTAATGCTTTTAAGTCACCATTTGCTGCCAACTGCTTCAAAGTCTCTTCAGAATAAGTGCTGTAGTCGTCCTGATTTTCATTGCTGGTATCATACCACCCTCGTTCTGCACGCCAATTTGCCACCTGATCTAACTGAGCTTGATCGCCTATCCATTCTACTTCTTGATCATTTGTGCTCGAAGGTTTTGATGTGGTGTTTTCGGTGGATTCAACAGCAACTGACTTTTCAATTTTTACATTACTATCCGCAACAATACCGGTATGGAGTAAAACGTTAGTTGGTTTATTTGAATAATTATCTTGCAGGCGAATGCCAACAAGCAAAATCAATATCAACAAACTGCCTACTAAAAAACTTACTTTAATTTTTGTTGCCATGAGTTCTTTCCAAAAAAATAGAGCAACCTGAGTTTTTGGCTGTTCTATTTTTAATCGTTTAATCTTCAACCTCCACTCCTGATGCTCTATAATATTCCTTTATCGCTGGTGGTATAGAATTATCAAATTGGCCAAGACCCAGCTCTATTCTTTGTGATTCCAATGAGTTGTAAATGTCTTGAGCGCTACTGCTTACCAAATTGAGATCGTTCTCACTTAATTTCATGTTGAATCTACTTTCATATAATCCAATACCCATATATTTGAAATTATATAAATCACCTCGTCTAGCGGCAACGCTTATATAGGCTGCGGCCTCTCTCAACACGGGTCGTTTTTTCTCTTCGGGAGAGTTTTGATATACATCATTCAATATGAAAGCATTATTTCCTAAACTAAATAATGCACGCGTAGAACCATGTATAGCAGCTTTTGTAAGTAGCAGCTTTGATTCGGCAGCAGGCGCTGAATATGCCAAAAGATGCAGTGCTTTCAAATCGCCATTTTCTGCCAATTGCTTCAATGTTTCCTCTGGGTACTTTGTAATCGTCCCAAGTGTCCCACTAGTATCAAACCAACCCCGAGAAGCCTGCCAATTTAAGACTTCATCTACATGAGCTACTGGTTGTATATTTGTGTTCTGTTGCATTTCTAAATTCAGTTCAGAAAAATTTTTTTTCTGTAACTTTCTCGATAGGTTTTACATTAGCAACAATACTATCAGTAATATAATTATTTTTTGAATTTTCGGAATCAATGCCGCTAAAGTAAACCAGCATAATGATTAACAATAATATACTTGAACCAAGTTTTATTTGTTTTTTAATGAAAATAATTTATGACATTACTTATTCTGGATTTTTGTTTAATGGGAGCTGCATAAAAAAACAGAGCGGGGTCGCTCTGTTTTAAAGATGCTCCTTAATTTTTGCAAGTCCCTCATCAATCCTTAACATCTATGCCTGAGTATTTAAAGCGAGCTTTAACCACTGGTGGTATTGAGTTATCAAATTGACCAAGCCCTAAAGCTATGCGCTCGGATTCAAGAGAATTGTAAATCTGTTGCGCACGATTAACGGCCAACTTAAGGTCATCGTCATTAAATTTCATATTGTATCGACTCTCAAGTGAACCAATTCCCATATATTTGGAATGTAGTAAATCACCACGCATAGCAGCAACAACCAAATAAGCGGCAGCTTCTATTAATACAGGCCTTTTGCTGTCTTCCGGCATTTCTTTCGTAATGCCACTATGTGCAACAACGTGATTTTTTAAGTTAATCAATGCAAATGTAGAGCCGTATACAGCGGCTTTTACAAGTAGTCTCTTTGAAGTGTCTTCTGGTGCCCACTTTGCTAAAAGATGAAGTGCTTTTAGATCACCGTTCTCTGCCAATTGTTTTAGAGTATCTTCAGTGTAGGTTTTATAATCATCCTGATTTTCATCACTTGTATCATACCATCCTCTTGACGCTTTCCAGCGCGCCACTTCATCCAGTTGAGCCTGATCGCCTATCCATTCCACTTCTTGATTATTTGTGCCAGAAGCTTTTGATGTATTGTCTCCAGGGTTTTCAGCAACAGATATTTCAATTTTTGCATTACTATCCGCAGTAATACTGGAACTTTTATGGTGTAAAACGTTAGTTGGTTTATCTGAATAATTATCTTGCAGGTGAATGCCAATAAGTAAAATCAATATCAACAAACTGCCTATCAAAAAACTTACTTTAATTCGTTTAGTCATGGCAATCGACTCCATTAATATTCGCATTTTTCATGGACAGCATATTGTGCTTGAGTATCGCAATTATTGGTAATGAAACTCATGGCATCAGCTACAATTTTTTCACATTGAAGTTTGCTGTTATTTATACCAAACTCATCGTAACTTTGTGCGGGTATCTTGACACCAAAACTATAAAATTTACCGATAAAGTTATAATTCCAACTAAATGTACCTGAGGTACGGGTTGAGGATGTGTCCCCACATTGAGCGTCCATCAAAAATCCCCCTTTGAATTCAACCTCATCCGTGCACGATTTTTTATCGATAGCGGAACCCACTTTCATCGAATCGCATTCTGCCTGTACTTGTTCACACATGTTGTCTGAGGTTTTTGGGAATCCATTTATGATGCACCATTGTTTTTTAGCTTTCGCCTCCGCCACTTTTGCCGCTGCTTTTGCTGCATCTTCTTTTGCTTTTGACTCAGGATTATAAGTGGTTGAGTTTGTTGTCATTCCGTTATTCACGGTATTGCCTGGTGGTCCAAAAACACTTAAGTTGCCTGGCATATAGTATTCAATACAAAACCATGAGTTTGGCCCAGTTGGAAAGCAAACCTGCGCAGCAAAAGTATTAAAAGACATGGTGCTCAGCAATACCATCAATCCTGGTATATATTTTTTCATTTATAAAACTCCAGATTAAAATTTTAAACATGCAGTCCGTTTCCATCTGTTTAATAAAAACCAAAACGATAGAAATTTAAGGAGAAGTATTGGCGGGAGGAATTTGATGACAGGATTCGTCTAACTCCCTGACCTTACTTACGGTCAGGGAGGCTAATTCTCCATGTTGATATTTGTCAAGTTTCGTTTGGTGTGTTTTTTCATTTAGGTTTTTTGAGTTTATTTTTGTGCCAGCCTATAAACCTTTGCGTGAAATAGTTTTTGCTTTGATTGAAATTTTTAAATCCGGAATTGCCATTCTGGTCTGACAGTCAGCAGAGATACACAAAAATCTCTTGCTAAAGAAAAAGATATTTCATCAAGACGATAACAAACTTTTCAGCAGCAACTCGTGGCGTTCTACTTGTCGTTCAAGGCGTAAATGTTGACTGGTTACCAAAGCCTGGAATTGTGCGAGGGCTACAGTGAAATCATCGTTGATAATTAAATAGTCGGCTTCGGGATAATGTGACATTTCACTGATGGCTTCTGACATGCGGGTGTTGATGACGGATTCATCATCTTGTCCGCGACTGGTTAATCGTTGACGTAAACAGGCCAGTGATGGCGGTAATATAAATAATCCAACGGTATCGGGAATTAATTTGCGTACTTGTTGTGCGCCTTGCCAATCGATTTCCAAAATAACATCTATACCTTGTTTTAATGTTTCCATTACCCATTTTTGCGATGTGCCATAAAGATTGCCGAATACATGGGCGTGTTCAAGAAAGTCACCCGCTTCCAACATTTCTTCAAATGCATCGCGGGTAACAAAATGATAATTCACTCCATCCACTTCACCGGGGCGCATGGCGCGAGTGGTGTGCGAAACGGAAACACAAACTTCAGGATTGGATTTTACCAATGCGCCAACCAGACTGGTTTTACCTGCGCCTGAAGGTGCAGATACAGTGAACAATGTGCCCATGCTTTTCATAAAAAAATCCACATCAACAATTTATTTGCTTAATTCTACGTCCATCCAGATCGCGCGTTCACGCTGCCATCGAATCATTTCTTTTAATTCCAGATCGTAGCTGCCCATTATTACCCTTGTGTACCATTCGCTCCAATCAAATATAGGCCAGCGTTCGAAATTTTTCTTCTGGGCTTTATCCAGCCATGTTGCTCTGGCTTGTGCATATTGAAAGATTAGCTCAAGGTCGCCGTTAGTTTTAATCGTTTGCCATCGTGTTTTTACTTTTGTGACAAATGCAGGGTCTTGAAATAAACGGGTAAACCAGCTGGCATTGCGTATATGCCAACCATAGGTTTTATCCACATCGCCATAGCCAGCGTTGCCCAGCGCCAAATCAAAATCCCACACCGGGCCAAAAAATAATTTGCCATCACGTTTCTTATACAAATAAAAACTGGCAGAAGCACCATCCACATTTTTAAATAATTCATTGATTATGTAATAGTTGACTGCTGAGTCCACGTCAATATAAGCAGCATAGCCGGTAGTGGTATTGGTAAAGTTGGCGCCAAATAAAGCGGCTTCTGTGTCCGTGATATATTGTGTAATGTAATTGCGCATGGGCAACCAGGCATTGTCATGCAGGGTTTCCGGTGTATCGACACAAAATGGGTCCATGCCTTGAGTGGAATCTATGCAGTAATCGATATCGCGAGCGATATTAATTTCGCCTGCACATTCTGCTGCTGCATAAGTAATGTTTTTGCAAAAATCTTTGTGATGTCGGAAATCCACTTCCAGTAAATAACCACCGGATAAAACATCAGACGTCGTGTCCGTGACTTTTAGTTCGGGAATATTCACCCTGTCTTTTGCAAGACGAATATGTTCGACAATTTGATATACGCCTTCGTAGCTACCGTTCATTGTCAGTTCCACATATTGCGCACGTGGTGTGTATTCAAATCCGAGACGCGATGCAAAC
The DNA here is from genome assembly GCA_965650675.1 of uncultured Cellvibrio sp. Taxonomy (GTDB): domain Bacteria; phylum Pseudomonadota; class Gammaproteobacteria; order Pseudomonadales; family Cellvibrionaceae; genus Cellvibrio. The sequence goes on along the minus strand of CBFGPN010000026.1, from coordinate 5,806 downwards.
ATCAGGGCTACATCATTGCGAACCAGGGTTTTATCCGCGTAATTTGCCAGTAATACCCAGTGTCGGCTGGCGGGCATTCCCAATAACGATGTGGAGCTGGTCAGTTTCAAACGATAAGGTTTTTTGGGCCAGTCCCAGGTTGAATTTCCGCGCCCGCGAATTTCCAGTGAGCCTTCTGTTGATGCGCCTGCATTGGATAAAGTAAAACTACCGTTGATATAAGTCTCTTTGGAAACAACAGCTGCAGAATTTTCGGTGTTGATAACCAATTGCGGCAAAGTGTCTGCTGTTCCTGTCGGAAAATTATCCGGCAATATTGCAGGTGTTGGAAAACCTGTACTGGAACTACTACCGGTTTGCTGACTGCTGCTATTGTTGCCTGCGCTATCGTTACTGTTACCGCTGCCGCAAGCAGATAATTGCAAAACAAAAACAACTGTACAAAAAAGTAACCCTTTTTTTGTGAAAAATTTATTATTCATAATTTGTGCCTGATAATCTATTGAGAGTTTTTCGCGAATCAAATTTATCGTCATTCCTGCGAAGGCGGGAATCCAGCAGTTAAAAAAATTTCAATGAAATCAAAATCTGGATCCCCGCCTTCGCAGGGATGACGAAGTGAAACCAAACAAAAAATGGATTCGTGCAACCGTCTCCCATTGCATTTAAATATTTTTTAACAATTCCTTGATATCACCGACATGTCGGCGGCTTACCAATGGACGTTTTTCAGTATTGGCCAAGCGCAGATAAAACTGTCCCTGGGTATCCCGCTCCAATGCTTCAATGTGTTGTTTGGAAACTAACGCATTGCGATGTATGCGAACAAATCGTGCGGGAAACTCGTCCTGTAATTCTTTTAAGGTTTCATCCAATAAATGTTCACCATGGGTGTGATGCACAGTGACATATTTCTGGTCTGCAATAAAATAACGTATATCTTTTATCGGGATTAATTCCATGCCCCTGTGAGTTTTGGCACTGATGTGTTGCCGCTGGGATGTATTATCGGCTTTTTCTTTCGCGGCTGCGCGTTGAATTTTGTTAAGTTTTTGCGCTTTCTCCAACACCTGTAATAATTGCTCGGCTTTAACCGGTTTTAATAAATAACCCACTGCTGATGTACCAAAGGCATCAATTGCATGGCTGTCATAAGCCGTACAAAACACGATTGCGGGTGGATCATCCATATTGCTGATTTCGTGGGCAAGCGTTAAGCCATCTTTTCCGGGCATACGAATATCCAGCAATACCAGATCGGGATCTTCTTCAGTGATGATTAACATGGCTTGCTGTGCATTTTCTGCATCCATGACACGATCAACACTATCCATTTTTTCTACCATTCGACTCAGGCGTTGTCGCGCCAGCAATTCATCATCAACAATTAAAATATCCATTAATGTTCACCTGTCACAGGACAAAAAATGTAAGTGGTAAATTGACCTTGTTCTGCACTGCTTGATAAACGTGCAGCGTCACCATAGTGTGCTTTTAATCGACTGCGAATATTTTCCAGCGCCATGCGATTGTGACGATGTGTAGAATCAGCATCATGATTTTTTTTGGCGAGCCGATAAGGGTTGATTATCACTATGCTCAGCAATTTATCTTTTTGTGAAATTTTAATGCTGATCTTCCCGCCTTCCGGCAAAGGTTCTATGCCATGCAGGATCGCATTTTCAATCAGTGGTTGTAACATCAAGCTGGGGATCAGGGTTTGGCTGAAATGTTCAGTGATTTGCCAATCAACCTGCAGTCTTTTACCGAGTCGTAACGCTTCAATTGCCAGATAACGTCTACACAATTCCAATTCGCGTTCCAATGAAATCAACGTCGGTTCGGCAAGGCTTGCACGAAATAATTCTGAAAGATCTTCAACCACTCTTTCCGCTGTTTGCGGTGCGCTTTCAATTAAACTGGCGATGCTGTTCATGCAATTAAATAAGAAGTGTGGACGAATTCGCGATTGCAAGGCTTGTACTCTCGCTTGCATTTCGGCTTCGCGCTGATTGCGTAATTGTTGCTGTAAAAATAAATAGCGCAATAATATTCCGGCTGATATTGCGGTGATTAACAAGTTATTCAGTATCTGCCAATAATTAAAATCAAATTCCAGATCGGTAGTAATTAATCCGGCAACAAATATGTAAATTAATTGACCGAACACAGACAGAAATAAATTGATGAGCAGTATCACGCCTATAGATAAGCTGCCTGCTCTGACTCGTGTCATCTGTGCCAGCTTGGGTCGCAAACGACAAAGTGCATAGGCGCCCAGCAAGGTATTCCACTGCGCCACCACCGACACCATGGCGAATTCATCCCAATCCAGATTGGGCAAGCCACTACTGCTGATACAGATTAACAACGCAATTAATTCGGCAACCAATACCAATAAAAAAAGCGATTGGCTTTCACATAAATTGGGTAAAAAATCATTGCCTTTATAGCCTGATAAATGGCTGGGCAAATAAACAGGCAAGTTTTTGTTGGACTCATTGGTCATAAATTAGGCCTTTACTTGGGCACTGGTTATAATGCGCCCCTTTTTGTTTCCTAGCATAGCAGGCAGATTCCATTCATGAGCCAGAACGACCAACCGATCAAACCCTGGGGCGGGCGCTTTTCCGAAGCGACCGATGCTTTTGTAGAAAGATTCACTGCATCCGTCAGCTTTGATCAGCGACTTTTTCATCACGATATCAACGGCTCAATTGCCCACGCCACCATGCTGGCCAAAGCCGGTGTGTTGACTGCAGATGATCTGCACAAAATCCAGCAAGGTCTGGAAGATATTCGCCAGCAAATTAACGCAGGTAAATTTGATTGGTCGATCAGCCTGGAAGATGTGCACATGAACATCGAAGCTCGTCTGACCGAAAGCATCGGCATTGCGGGCAAGAAGCTTCATACCGGACGTTCGCGCAACGATCAAGTCGCCACCGACATACGCCTCTATCTGCGCGACGAAATTGATGCAATCAGCAAAGAACTGACTCGTTTGCAAACAGGTTTGGTCGATCTCGCTGATCGCGAATTCGACACCATCATGCCCGGCTTCACCCATTTACAAACTGCACAGCCCGTCACTTTTGGCCACCATTTATTAGCCTGGTTTGAAATGCTGCAGCGCGACTACGGCCGTCTGCTGGATTGCCGCAAGCGTTTGAATTATTCACCTTTAGGTGCAGCGGCTTTGGCAGGAACGACGTATCCAATTGATCGCCACTACACTGCAGAATTATTAGGCTTCACAGCGCCGACAGAAAATTCACTCGACTCGGTCAGCGACCGCGATTTCGCAATCGAGTTTTGCGCATTCGCCAGTATTTTAATGACGCATCTGTCACGCATGAGTGAAGAGTTGGTACTTTGGACCTCATCGCAATTTTCATTTATTAATTTGCCAGATCGTTTTTGCACTGGCTCATCCATCATGCCGCAGAAAAAAAATCCCGACGTGCCCGAATTGGTTCGCGGAAAAACCGGTCGCGTCAATGGACATTTAATTGCATTATTAACCTTGATGAAATCCCAGCCTCTTGCTTACAACAAAGATAATCAGGAAGACAAAGAGCCCGTATTCGATGCCATCGATACAGTGAAAGATTGTTTGCGTGCATTCGCCGATATGATCCCGGCAATCCAGCCCAAAAAAGAAAAAATGTACGAAGCCGCAAAACGCGGATTCTCCACTGCAACCGACCTCGCCGATTATCTGGTACGCAAAGGCGTTGCTTTCCGTGATGCGCATGAGGTCGTCGGCAAATCCGTTGGCTATGGCGTAAAAACCGGAAAAGATTTATCCGAAATGTCACTGCAAGAATTACAACAATTTTCAAACGCCATCGAGCAAGATGTTTTTGCAGTGTTGACGCTGGAAGGTTCTGTTGCTGCAAGAAATCATATTGGTGGGACTGCGCCGGTGCAGGTTAAGGCAGCGGCGAAGCGGGCTAAAGAAAGTCTCGCCAGCCGAAGTTAAATAGCTCTTGTAAAAACGCCGCACTTGTTGCGGCGTTTTTTATTCTGAAAAAGTTGTATGTATCCTGTTTGGTGCTGTTGCAAAGTGATGGTGCAAGATGTATATGTACAAAACAATCAAATTGTTTATTTCTAAATTTAATTAAAATTGATATTTAGCTCATTTGTTTTTCAATCTTCAAAAAATCGCGGAAATATATTTCCGGAAATATATCCAGTCGAGAGTTTGCCTTTATGGAACTTAATGAATCCGAATTCGAGCTGAAAATATCAGAAATCGATGGGGACTTTATCAAAAGAGAGGTGAAGGTATCAGCAAGACCAATTGGTGCCGTAATTGAACTGCTAAAAAGCATGAATGTTTCTGGGCCATTGATCAATCCGCACTGTGAGAATATTAATTTTCCAGTCACAAGTAACAATGCTTCCGATCATGTCTACCATTGGTATTCCAAAACATATGGTGATCTTTTAAAAGTTGATTTTAGCCCAGCAAGTTTTCCAATCTGGATTTCAGGTCACGCTTATGAAGTTAAATTACCTTTAGCCTTTGGAGTAAAGGTGGTCTCAAGCAAGCATGCATTTAAGTACGAAAAGATAGTGAATGGAGTTGATTTTGTTCAAAAGCTTCCCAATAAAATTAGAGAAAATCTTACAAGTGCCGAAGAAAATTTAATACAAGCTATGTATGCCACTTGCATAGGTGTTGCTGATGAGTTTAAAAAATATAAGTCTGAGCTAGTTCGGTCAGCTCGTGACGATTCTATAGTTAGTTGTCAGCTCCTTTGTGGCTTTAACATAAATGCAGCTTTATCATCATGGCACTCCCTACAATTTGCAGAGAAGTGTCTAAAAGAGCTAATAGGTCGTAACTCAACTTATTCAAAAACACATAATATTGAAAAGTTAGTGAAGGAGGCATCAAAAGTTGGCTACATACCGGACCCGCGAATAAATTGGAGCTTATTTAATTTTGATGCATCGGTTAGGTATGAGCCTGACGCTATTAGTATTGAAAAAGCAGTTAAAATCAACCATGAGGCTTGGCGAATTGCATACAACACATTAAAACAAATAAAATGAATGGGATTTAGAAACTGGGGTCGAATTAGTCGGAGTGAAATTATTTTTAAGCAGCAGCTTTATGGAGATAAAATGAAAAAATTCGTAATAATCACCACATTCGTTACCTTGACAGGTTGTATTAATTTTCCAAAATCTGAGCAATCGCTTATGGAAACTGGATCAAAAAGCCCTGCAATGTGTAGCAGCCAGCCGATAGAAAAACTGACTCAAGATGTTGAAACTTATCTTTCGAAATGTTTTCGATGGAAAAGGGATGTTTATGTTAATGGGGCCAATGTCACAACTAATTTCTATGTGTTAAAAGAAGTCTCTCCAAACGGCAAAAAATATCTGGTAACTCTTCCTCAAAGTGATTCATCGGGCTATTTACTTGCTATAAATGTCGAGCAAGGCAGTGGCGACTGTAAGTCGTCAATTAATGCTTATGCATACAATTTCATGTGGGCAAGACATTTTGGAAAATTAGAATCAATATCGAAAGGTGAAAAAGTATCTTGCCCAATTTAAACTGCTTACTTAAAGATGGTGCTATATGGATTTTAATGAATTCGAGAATCAGTTTGAGCAGCATGTAGTGTTACCTTTGCAAGCTATTGGTTTTGTCTCAAAGGGTAAAAGCCTTTTCTATGACAATAACGAAGTACAAATAGCGCTGATTAGAGGCGGAGGAAGGTTTGTGTCACGGGGTTCAATTGCGCATATTCTTGCATTTAGGCACAAGTTCCTCAGATGCAAA
>CBFGPN010000025.1:0-31465 GCA_965650675.1 uncultured Cellvibrio sp. | reverse complement strand
AAACTCTAGATTGTCTTCTTTTATTTCTTCCGTATCGTCTTCATTCCCAAATAGGATAACAGACTCACCATCAGCAAATTCATGCGGAAAGATATTTGTTTTTAGTAAGTAGTACTTCATCTTGTTGTCTCATATCTTTTTCTTATTCAGCTAATTTTAGCTATTAAAAATTCCCAGATTGCTTCTAATTATTTAAACTGTTAAGTGCCGCTTCTTCATTCAATCGGTATTTCGTTCTCATTTAGAAACAAGACAGATTCTTCGTGACCATTTTTAGCTGCATATTGCAGCAGAGTTATTGCTCTGTTTATGTCTTTTTTGAAATACAAGCCGTAGAAAATCATGACGCCTAAACGATGACTGCAATCAACATCACCAACAGCAGCACATTCGTTGAATATTTTTTCTGAGATAGTAAATTGTTTCTCATTGAACGCAAGCAGCCCTCCAAGAGAGCCGGAATGTTCGATTTTATAGGGATCATCCCTTGAAACATAAGTGGTAGGTCTAAGTGAACCACATTCCTTTGACATCAAATCAGACTCAATGAGTTCTTCAGTCTCCTCCTCTACGGTTAGTTCACAATTCATTTGTGCTGTTTCTGATTCAAGATCGGTACATTTCATGACAGCTTTTCTATACATCTCGTCCTTTAATGATTTTCCACAAGAATTGTATTTATTCCATAGCTTCGGCTGTGTTCGCTCAGTTTCTGAAATTATGTCGTAAGCAGCAGTGTAGGCTGAGATAGTAGAAATTAAAAGAATGCACCATTTCATAGGGTTTAGACTCAGAGTCGAATATTCGGGGATGGACTTACGCATTACTTACCAAATCAAAAAACCAGAATAGAAGGGCTGTCCTTTAATCATAGCTCCATTTTTTACCACAGGACTTACACATACAACTCTTGCCAGCTAGTTTTTCCTGTGACGATGCTTAGTACAGAAATACATTTTTTGGAAATAATCCCTCGCGTTTTAATTGCTTTTTGTGCAACCCCTTTTAGCTGGGAGTTTATTTAAAAAAAAGCCCAGTATTGACTGGGCTGATGGCATTTTAGATTAAATAAAAATTGAATTTCACGCTGCTCTGGAAATTTTCTTTCGTCGAAGCCATGCACCAAAGACTAAAGCTATAGATAGAAGCACAAGGGAAGAAGGCTCATCAACAGAAACCACACGCAAGTAACCTGACATGGTGTCTCTTGATTCTCCTGGGTTAGTAATCTCATTTGCTGCAGAGTTACATGAATAATTTGTACAAAAACTTTCTGCACCAACTGCCAACCATTGATTAACGATTGTCCCAAGTGCCGCGTCAAAGTCGATGTGCGCATCTATGCGAAACCAACCAGCCCCAGTAAAGTCTGGGCCTAAAGAATCACTGAAAGCTAAAACGCCATACTCAGGTAAATCACCCCAGGATCCAGCTGTTGAAATAAAGTGCCTACCGCTTAGGTCAGAACCTGCGGTGGTATAAATATCAATGTTGGTGAATTGATTAAATTGACTGTCATAAGTGAAGGAGCCATAAGCTGACCCACCGTCACTGAAACTAAAATCAACTAATTCCCATGTTATCGGGGCTGCACTTGCCTGATTTGAAACGAGAAAAAATAAGCAAAGCAATAGAGATCTAAACATATAGCAGTTCCTTTACAATTTATACAAGGTTAATTTTTCGCAGCAGCAATATACACATAAACCGATATAAATTCTATTCCCGAAACGTCCCATAACGAACCCAAAACGGGACGTATTGAATCTCCCTCTTTTAACGTTACTCTGACTCTAGTTTTGCTAGTTTTGCAAAAATTTAAAGGCCACCCCACATTCCTTTCTTTACGGAAACAGATTTTCCATCAACAAAAAAAGTGTATTCCGGTCGAATAAAAAAATTTGCCCGGATTTGTATACAAACTGGAATATCATTTTTTAAATAGCCATTCAAAAATAATCTACATCCGAATATTCCATTTTTTGGTGTAGACTCCAAAGAATCTTGCAGTTCGCCGTTTACATATAACTCAGCTGCCGTTGTGAAGTTGTCTGCTTTTAAAGCGCACTTCAACTCAATTGTTTGGTCACCCTCTTGAAGTAAAATGTTTCGAGATCTAAAGCTCAAGGTTTACATACCCCTTAAAGTCATCTTCCTGTTCAATATATTGGCATGAGTGAAATTTCTAAATAGATTTCACCATTAACATAGAAACATCAACAAGAATTTTAGTTTGATTTTCTACCGTAAAATAAAGAGTATCTTTTGGTTCTGATCCGATGCCTTCTTAATCCTCATTTTGTAGTTCACTCAACGACCTATCTAACCACATCTCATACCATTTGCTGAACGATGTCTTGCCCGTTTGTCCAAAATAAGGATCAGGATATATGCCTCCATCGTTCCCTCTATCATCTACCCAAATATTTCCTGCCTCAGGACCATTAACTACTAGATTCAGTGAAACACCACATCCGAAATTACAAATGCGGAGTATTCCCGTATCCCATTGTTCCGAAAAATATTCTTCAGAAAATTTTTCGTAAGCCTCTTCATCTTCGGGTGCACCGTTAAATTCCATATTCCAGGCTTCTATTAGCGGAAACGGCAATGTTGGATTTACGAGCTCGCCTAGGCGTTTGTAATCTAAATCTGCGTATAAACTGTGTGATAGTGTTTGCAAGCCGTAGTATGGCCCAGCTCCGCCATTTCCAATATATTTTAAAAAATCTCTGTATTCAGAAGGTAAGCGAATAGAGTATTTACTTTCAAACTCCAGGATTTCGTTTTCACTCAGCTTTTCGTTGAATATATATTTGTGATTGGAAGCGCCAAAAATTTGGAAACCTTTATCGAGGTTCTTAAGCAGTATAAATTTTTCGAGCAATAATTCTATTTTTTCATTCATTGTCGAATTCCATGGTCAAGTAGTTTGTTATGTAACATAATAGGATTTTAGTTGCTTAAATTCTCTTTTATTTGAAGGCCAAAGTATAACCTTATATAAATCTTCGGCTGGCTCCCATTCATTAGTAATGGTATCAAGACCTTTTGCTAAAGAAAGAGCAGAATAAACCCTGGGCATAAGTGTGATTGTTTTTGATTCTGGCAAATAATCAATACAACCAAGAACAGCGCACTCACCAGAAATGATTTCGAAGTACCCAATGCTTGCGTGATCCCATTCTTCCAAATCAACTGATGGCTCAGTCTCACACAATTCAATTTCGACATTTACGTCAACATTACGAAACGTACCGATAGCAAGCGTATTTTTTAGAATTCCGAGTTTGTTGTTGAGAGCTTCTTTGTTCCATATTTCAGATGTGTCATCATTTGACTCGACATCCATAAGATAGAATTGAAAGTAATCGGCAAATAATTCAAATTTATATAAACTCAATTTTTATCTCCCTGCATGGCGGAATTATTTTTATGCCTGCTGCATAAACTGTTAAATAATTGGGTATTGTCATCAGTTTTTTGATATGAAAGATAGCTGGCTAAAAAAATATATCTTCCGTTCCCTTTACCACCAATGAGCGACCCTAGTTTTCATATCTTTTTTCTGGAAATATTTTTATCGCTCACAGTAAAAAATTTAATTGTAATCAAAGCCAAAAAACCAGAAACCACAACTATTACATTAAAAATCGAAGAATAGACGAGTGCGCCAAAAATCATTCTTCCGGGTTCGACACACAAACAACTTGGTGCTAAAAAGGGGCTTATTACCGCTGAAGCACCTAGAAGATAAAAGTACAAGAGTGGAGTTTTTCGTTTTCTAAACGAGAAATACAAGCGAATCAATCCGTAAATCAGAAACGGAATGAATACCCAAATTACTTGTTCCATCGCTTCTCCTGTATATCCAGAAATAATCCACTAGACAATTACCAGTGCATTGGATGTTTTGCCGTTTTATCACCCGCAAAAACCACCACATCTGTGTTTTCACACGAAATGTTGAGTTCTTCAAACTCTATGTGTAAATCGCTAAAAAGTTGGATTGCATATAACGGGTTTATTTTATCCATTAAAAATACATGCTAATTTTCACGAATAATCAGCATTGGGCGGTATTTCTTTTCATCATAAGCTATAGATATGTTAATTAAAGGCTCGGAAAAATTTTCCTTTAACGAAATGTCTTCAAGGCGAATTAAGTGTTGATTGCATTCAATCACCCTACATTCCTGCGTGGCTTCATATTTTCCTATACGGGCACCATGCTCACCTAGTTTTTTATTTATTACTCTAACTGTAAAAATTTTATCTAAATTATTATTAATTTCCCTACATTTATCATTCCTTGAATTTATTAACTTTTCATACTCTTCAGCTGTCGCGTTCTTGCTTTCCGAGCCTAGGCGTATGTATGCAGGCCCAGAAAAATGAGGTTTCAAATTACTATCGGGAACTATTACCGCCAAGACATCCTTGGATTCTATCGTCAATACTTCAATTTGAATGGAGACTGGTGGATAACAATCATGCTCGGCAATCTTTCTTATTTTTTTCTGTTTTTCATCTGGATTTGTAACGCCAAGAATTTTTCCATCATCAGAGACTCCTATAAACAAAACTGATTTTTTGTTACTAGGTGTCGAATTGGCGAAAGCAACAAGTTCCTTTCGAATTTCTCGGTCATTTACACTTTCGGGCTTTCGCTCACAAAATGCATCTTCTTTCGAATAAATTCTAGAGACTATTTCTGATTTCATCACGCTTCCTTATACGTAATACGTACATTTTAATAGATGGTTTCGCGCTCAAATAAATGTTGACTATATCTACCCGCTTCCATTCAATCAATCCGAAATTCAAAAATCATAGACCCATAAAACAAAAAAAAGGCGATCTCTGTATCGCCCTTCATATTCAAAAATCCAAAACTACTTTTTCTGATTCAACTTATCCACCGCCAACGCCAAAAACATATAGTTGGCTTCGCCGCCGCCCATTACATATTCGGTTTGTTGCCAGAAGAAGGGCCAGATTTTTAGTTCGGGTAGGTCCGGGCGGATTAGGGCGGTGCCGGAGATTACGCCGCCGGGGATGTAGGACCAATCGGCGCGGTTGACGCCGTAGGCGACTAATGCGGAGTTGGCGCCTACGCCGGAGGCGAAGGATTGGGTGTTAATGCCTGGGTGTACGCCTAAAATAAAATTCAATGCGTTTACATAAGAGTCGGTGGTGGTGTGTTGTGGCCAGGATTTGTGGAAGAAATATTGCTTCACGCCGAATTCCTGAATGCTCCAACCTGCGCCCCAAATATTCGGTTTGTAAGGCACGCCATAAGGTGATTCGGTTTTTGCACGTTCGCGAACTTCGGCTTGATAGGTTGCAACAGCTTTATCAATGTCTTGCACAAATTGTGGATCTTTAATGCTGTTGATCACGCGACCAATCGGCCAGACGTTTTCTTCAACATTGCCGATGATAGCAGATTTCAAACCGATTAATTCCTTACGATATTTGTCGTCGTTGGTAGAAAGAATTAATTCAGCGAGTGCAAAAATGCGGTTATCCATTTTTTTCGCTTTGGGTGCGGCAATCGCATAAATTTCTTTTGCGGCTTGCAAGGCATCTTTCGACATTTGCGGATTGTAATCTTTTAACGTGCGTGACGCGCTGGCTAAACCGGCGGCGACATACAATTCGCGCTCTGGATTATCTTCGGTGAATACCATGCGATCATCAGGATTGCCTGATTTACCATTTTTCACTTCACCTTCTTTTAATGAAGGATCAAAAGGCAGATTGTCCGTTTGTACCGATGCATCGCCCAACAAAACATATTGGCGAATCGTCGGTTCGATAATGCCGCGATACAAACGGCCCATGGATTTGTACCCGCCGAGCACACTTAACAAACCGTGTTCGATTTGTTGCAGCGCATCATTTTTACCATCGGCTTCGTGAATTTCGACTAATTTATTTTGTTGATCAATTAGGGTTGCATCGTGATTTAAATTAAATTCTTCCACCATGCTCGATAATAACCAAACAGTGCCGATTTGCGATTCCACACGTAAATCGTAATCGCCTGCATCATGCCAGCCGCCCGCATTCAGTCCAGGCACGCGATCGCCCGGTTTGAATTTGGTGTGAGTGCTGCCGTCGGAAATATAACCGTCGATATGATTAAAATTCAGCGGCATCATCACCGCATCGTCCTGATGGTCCAGGCCATGCCATACGCGATATTTTTCATTCACCCGCATGTGACACATCTGCACGGGTAAAAAATATTCCAATGTCGGTTGCCATGCATGGCGAGACAATACATCGTCGCCAATTTTAAACGCATGCGAAATCTTGTCGCGGTACTGGATTTGATACATGCTGGGTTCTCGAATATCAGAAAAATCATACGTCATATATTGGTAACGCAAAAAATTACCCCAGGGTTTGACTTTGGATTTTTTCACGCGGGTTTTGCCATTTTCGGTCAAGCGAAAAATTTCAATCTCAGAAGCTTTTTTGTCGCGCGCATCCTGCTCAATCACCACTTGTTTTAATTGATCAACACCGTAACCCACTTGTGATACCTGAATTACCGGCTCGTACAACCAATTTTTCACAACATGAGGTGTGACAATCCATTCCAATGCGTTTTTGGTTGCGCCTCTGGGAATAATACCGCGCACTATGTACCAACCATTGTTGTGATTGGCGCGGCCGTCCCACAATTCCAATTCACCATTTTTGGCTTCAATGGTCATGCGTTGTTTATCGGTATCCGGTGCAACAATTAATTTTTTACCGGTCGCCAAAGCCGCCGTTAAAAATTCGCCGTGTGGGTTTACCAACGGGCCATTGGGTTGTTGCGGAAAAATCCCGGCTTGATTATCCATCAACCAGGATTTACCAAATAATTCGCCGGGAAATAATTCAAAATTAAAACCAATTTTGCCTACCCATTCATCGGGTATCGGCTGTTCCATATCCACAGTGATTTTAAATTGATTGTCTTTTAATGCAGTCACGCTGACTTGATACGAAAAATTCAAATCCGGATAAATAATCGGATTAAAACCTTTGCGATTTTTGCTGGGGTCAGGATAGGAAAGAAATTGGGTAATAGTTTGCGTTTTGTGGTTAATCTTCTGCAAACCGCCAGTAGGCATAGGCGACCACTGGCCGGGTGAAATTTCCAAACGCAGATCACCATTGGCGGCAACACGACTTCCGTGTTGAATCACCGTCACACCGGTTTGGTGTCCATCAGGATAAATATCCGCAAAGGCGGTGACATCCAGCCCCTGCATGGTGAAATAGTTTTTGTCATTCAATTCGAGTGCGTGTAGTGCGGATGAAAATAAAATGGCAGAAGCCAGAAGTGATGGAACAAACTTATTCATTATTATCTCCAGAGGGAACTTACCGTCGGTATGGAACTTACTTCTTCCTATGCAACCGATCAATCAAAAATACAAAAAATAACCAAGCATCAAGTTGACTCGCAAGGAGTATCAACGCAGCGTATCATGCTACAACTTTCAAATAACAAACAATTTTCCAATAGTGATTTATATGACTAACAAAACCTGTCACCACCCGATTCACGCACGAAGCAACCCACTCGCTGAAAAAAATACAGCGCGCGCACTGGTGCTTACAACAGTGATGATGCTTTTGGAAATTATCGGTGGCTGGTATTACAACTCCATGGCCTTGCTTGCTGATGGTTGGCATATGAGTTCACATGTGATTGCTTTGGGTCTTGCACTGGGTGCTTATGTGTTGGCGAGGCGTTATGCACAGGATGGTCGCTTCAGTTTTGGAACCTGGAAGCTGGAAGTTTTGGGTGGTTACACCAGTGCAATTTTATTGGTGCTGGTGGCGATATTAATGTTCTACCATTCTGTTGAACGGTTGATTTCACCTGTTGCCATTCATTATGAACAAGCGATTGCGATTGCCACTCTTGGTTTGGTGGTTAATTTAATTTGTGCCTGGTGGTTAAAGGGCGGACATCACCATCATCACGACCATGATCATGGACATGACCATTCACATCACGAAGATTTAAATTTGCGCGCCGCTTATTTGCATGTGATTGCCGATGCAATGACATCCGTGTTTGCTATCGTTGCATTGTTTGGTGGAAAATTTTTTGGTGCAGATTGGCTGGATCCTGTCATGGGAATTGCAGGTTCAATTTTAGTTGGAATATGGTCTACAGGTTTACTGAAAGATACCAGCCGCAGTTTATTGGATGCCGAAATGGATGCTCCGGTTGTTGATGAAATTCGTGAAGTCATGCTTGAGGCAGACGCCACTGCAATCATTCATGATTTGCATGTATGGCGCGTTGGGCAAAATCAATTTGCGGTTATCCTGGCCATTCAAAATGCACGGGAAAAAAATACAGCTTTTTATAAAAAACAATTGAGCATTCATGAAGAATTAGTGCACATCAACATAGAATTTGTTGATTAATCTCTCAGTTAAACCTTATATATTCCGAAAATTTTGCAACAGTTCACAAACTGATAATCAATCCATACACAGCCAGAAATTGGTATGCAAGTATACAGTGAACATAAAAATTGATTAATCATTCAAGAAAGTGAACTGCCATGTTGACTACCACTCGCTTTATTCTCTTGTCATTTGTGTTATCCGGCCTTGCAGCTTGTGGTGGAGGCGATACCGAGACAAGCTCGTCTGCCTCCAGCAAATCGACAACGTCTGTGAGTCAAATCATCAGCAGTTCTTCGAGGACGTCATCGTCAATTGCAATGTCTTCTTTCTCTTCCTCTTCGATTAATTCGAGTAGCCTCAGCAATTCAAAATCCAGTTCCAGTTTAAGTTCAAAATCAAGTTCAACTTCAAGTTCGAATTCAACCTCAAAATCCAGTTCAAGCTCCAGTTCTGTTTTGAGTTCATCAAGCTCCAGCTCAGCTGGTAATACCGCTTGCGCACCTCTTGCAGAACGCTGGAAGCAAACACTTGTGTCTATCAGCGGCAACGCAAAACCTAATGATGAATACACACCCGCAATTTTGACTCCTTTATCATCGGGTGAAAGTCTTTTGACCTGGAGTGATGCCGCAGCGAACAAAATTCATTTAATGAAATTAAATAATAACGACCAGAGCAATGGTAATTTGCCTGATATTGATGGACTTGAAATGCATTCTGCAATTGAAATCTCAAATGGATTTGCGTTGGCCGTTATGGAAAATGATCCGGATATTTATTCATCCAAATACTGTAAAAGCAGCGCCACTCCCGATAAATCAGTTTGTGGAAAAATGGATCTGGTTTTGCTCGATAGCAACGGCAATCTGAAAAAACGCACCACGCTAACAGAAAAAGGCAATGTGGATTCTGTCGGTGCACAATTTATTTGGTGGTATGGCCACACGGCGCGATTGGCAACTAACGGACCATTGATCATGGCTTATTTTCGCTCTGCCATGTCTACCGCACGAGATGGCGTTGCCGGTGAAGTGGATATACATGCAGGCGACACTTTGAAATTTATTGACACCGAAACCGGAAGTATCCAACCGGGTGGATGGGAGTGGGGTTGCAGCCACAGCTGGTCTGTACGTGCAGCACATAATGGAACCACTTGGGGCGCCGCTTGCCACGGTGATGCTTATCCCAATGCTATGCAATTGGTTCGTCGCGCAACACCTACATCTTCTTCATCAACGATTCAGTGGTTGAATTCTGAAGATCCCACCAAACGCGCATTGGGTGGATTGGTTCCGGCCAATAATGGTTTTTGGTTCAACTACATTCAAAATGAAAATTCAAAACTGACTTTAAAATTAGGACGGTTTAATGATTCATTGAGTCAACTGCAGCAATCCTTAACTATTTCGGCAGCGACAAATCTGGATTCAACTTATCCCTTCCGCGTTTATATGGCGGCTTACGGAAATAATCAATTACTTCTGGGTTGGAAATCGGCGGGCAAATTAGTTATCGCCGTTGCTGATGCAGCAACGGGTGAAATAGTCGATGGCCCTGTCACCACAACATTGAGCATCGATAATTTCCAGGAAATATTCAGTGCTCAGAATGGTGATGTTGTATGGGCTCATACTTCTGGCGGAAATAAAATTTCTGTTAATCGTATATCCAGTTGTCATTAATGCCGGATCAAAGTAGCCAAAAATTTTTAGAGCGGCATGACTGATTTATTTAATCATCATTGCTGCTTTAAAAGCGTCTGCAAGATAATTTTCATTTTCGGATTCATGTCTTAACTCAGCTTCCGGTACCCCTTTGCTTTCTGCAATCGCAGCAATGCGACCTTGTTTTTGAAAGCGAGTTTCTGGATAAAGTGCTGCGATCTTGTCCTGATAAGCTTTTTGCGGGCTGATAATGTTCCAGCCCTGCTTTCGCAACTCAATCACCAAATCATCGACAAATAAAGCCGCGGCGTCGTTTTCATGTAGTAATAACACATGTCGCGGTGAGCGCTTCAATGCTTTTTGCGCAAGCGCATCGTAAAACTCAATACTTTTAATTAATGTTTGCACATAAAAGTCCCGTGCTTTATCCAGGTCAAGGGGCTTCTTTTCTTCAACAACTTTGGTTAACAAGGCGCTGATATACCAATCAAAATTATCAACTGTTACATAACCATCACGATAACCCAGTTGGGATAATTCTTGTTGGAGATAATGAATTGCATCCTTGTCCTTACCTGGATGCAAATAGGGAAAGCGATGGTAAGGTAAAAAATTTGGCAAAGGCTTTATCAATAAATGTGCGCGATAAACATCTGACAAATATTCGTCATTCGGAATTTTTTCCGCAGAGCGATGGCTGAAACTGTGATTAGCCAAATGAAACCCGGCATCTGCATATTTCAATAAACGTTTTTTGGTTTCATCATTAATATAATCCGCCTTGATAAAAAACAGGGCATCCTTCACCCCCACAGACGTTAACGCAGCAATTAATTTTTCTGTACGCTCACTGCCCGTCATCAAGGCTGAATCCGGCGTAGGTGCGTCATCAAACGTCAAGGCAATTTCACGAGCTGAAACGGGTAAACTGCAAGCAACAAACAGACAATATCCAGCGATGGTTTTTTTTAACATGATGATGCCTTAATTTTTTACAAGCTGGCTATTTCCAATTCCTCACTGACCTGCAACCAACTCTCTTCTGTTTCTGCTATCGATGTTTGCAGCTGCGCTTGTTCGAGTAACAATGCTTGCAGTTTGCTTTTATTTTTGTCGTCATAGATATCAGGATTGCCGAGTTGGGACTCTATGTCGCTGAGTTTGTGTTGATATTTTTCCAGCTGTGCTTCAAGATTTTTTAATTTGTTGGTTAAGGGTTTTAATTGTGCACGTTGTGCAGCTGATTGTTGCCTTTGTGCTTTTTTATCCACTTTATTGTCGTTGGATATTTTTTCTTCCGGCTGCGCGGTTTGCAAATGATGCTGGCTTAACCAGCGATAATAATCTTCCAGATCACCATCAAACTCATTGACCTTACCTTCTGCCACTAATAAAAATTCGTTTACTGTGTTGCGAATTAGATGGCGATCATGCGACACCAAAATAACGGCACCTTCAAAATCCTGCAGCGCCATAGTCAGTGCTTGACGCATTTCCAAATCCAGATGGTTGGTGGGTTCGTCAAGTAATAACAGATTGGGTTTCTGCCAGGCGATAATCGCCAAAGCCAGTCGAGCTTTTTCACCACCGGAAAAATGGGTTATAGGTTCGAACGCGCGGTCGCCATGAAAATCAAAACTGCCTAAAAAATCGCGTATTTCCTGTTCGCGTGCAGTAGGTGATAAGCGTTGGATATGCAATGCGGCAGAGGCGTTTAAATCCAGGGCCTCCAATTGATGTTGCGCAAAATAGCCCAGCTTGAAATGTTCGCCATAGGTGCGATCACCTGCAAGCAACGACAGACTCCCGGCGATGGTTTTAATTAAACTGGATTTGCCGGCACCGTTAGGGCCAAGTAATGCAATGCGGGTTTCCGGTACTACACTCAGTTCAACATTTTGCAAAATGATTTTATTTTCATAACCAATATTGGCGCGCGCAATATGCACCAAAGGCACGGATATTTTTTCAGCGCAGCTAAAAGTAAAACTGAAAGGTGAATCAACATGTGCCGGAGCAATTTTTTCCATTCGCTCCAATTCTTTAATACGACTTTGTGCTTGTCGGGCTTTGGTTGCTTTGGCACGAAAACGACGAATGAAATCTTCTATATGTGCAATACGTTCTTGTTGTTTTTCAAAATTGAGTTGTTGTTGCGATAATTTTTCGGCGCGCTGACGTTCAAACGCTGAATAGTTACCGGAATAAATATCCAGTTTTTGTTGTTCCAGACACACTATGCGATCAACAATATTGTCGAGAAAATCGCGATCATGCGAAATAATAACCAGAGTTCCCTTGTAACGGTTTAACCAATTCTCCAACCAGAGTGTCGCATCCAGATCCAAATGGTTGGTAGGTTCATCGAGCAACAATAAATCCGATGGACACATGAGCGCCTGCGCAAGATTGAGACGAATACGCCATCCGCCGGAAAAATCAGAAACGGGTCGCGATGCATCGTTAGCAGAAAATCCCAAACCATTGAGCAATTCCTGTGCGCGAGTCGGTGCGGTATATGCGTGAATATTTTCCAGATCTGCATAAAGTTGCGCCAGTTTTTCACCATCCGGATTGGCGGCAACGGCAGCTTCTAGACGACGTAATTCGCTATCGCCATCCAATACATAGTCCAATGCACTGCGATGGGTATGGCCAACTTCTTGCGCCATATGTGCAATACGCCATTGCCTGGGTATGTCCAGGCTACCGGAATCACTGGGTAAATTACCGAGCAAAAGTTGAAACAAAGTGGATTTACCACTGCCATTGGCCCCAATCAAGCCAACTTTTTGCCCGGGATAGATGGTCAGGTTTGCGTCAGATAACAGGAATTTACTGCCGCGTTGCAGAGAAATATGGTTAAGTTGAATCATGTCGCCATTCTAAGTGATCTTTGCAGTGAAAATCACGCACACTGTGTGGAACTTGGGGTAAGATTGGCGCCTGCTCGTAAGCCCACAGCGGTGACGGCTGGTATATAGGTATTACTATTCATTAATAAACCATACAAGATAAGGTGCACTATGTTTAACAAACGCTTATTGGTAATCAGCATTTTTGCAGCAAGTACTGCATTGATCGTTGGTTGCAAAAAAGAAGAGAAAGTAGATGACAGCGCAAAAATTACCACGCTGGAACAAAAAGTCAGCTACATCATTGGCCACAATATGGCGAAAAATTTAAAACAAAATGGCGTTGAGTTAGACGAAGCTGCATTCTTGTTGGCTTTGAATGATGCCAAAGCTGCTAAAGACTCACGCATTTCGGAAGAAGATTCACAAAAAATCATGAACGAAATGCAAGAAAAAGTGATGAAGAAACAAGAAGAAGATCGTAAGAAAGTCAGCGCAGAAAATGTCGAGAAAGGAAAGAAATTCCTGGAAGAAAATAAAACCAAAGAAGGCGTAAAAACCACAGAGAGTGGATTACAGTACAAAATTATCACTGAAGGTAAAGGCGTAAAACCAAAAGTGACTGATACAGTGACTGTACATTACGCAGGTAAATTAATTGATGGCACCGAGTTTGATAGCTCTGCCAAACATGGTCAACCCGCTACTTTCCCATTGGATGGTGTAATTCCTGGCTGGACAGAAGTTCTGCAGTTGATGCCTCAAGGTTCCAAGTGGGAAGTTTATATTCCTTCCGAATTGGCTTATGGTGAAGGCGGTCAAGGCCCAATCCCTGCATCATCTACTTTGATTTTTGAAATCGAATTGTTGGAAGTTAAAGCGCCTGAAGCTGCGCCGAAAAAATAATTCGTTGATAGCAATGAAAAAGCCCCGAAGAAATTCGGGGCTTTTTTGTTTTCAAAATCCAAATTAAAAATTATTTGGTTTCTGTTTTGGTGACGGTACTGGAAACTTCACCCACTACGCGACGATTTTGTTCGCGGCCATCTGCAGTTGCATTATCAGCTACAGGTTGTGCTTCACCATAACCTATGGATTTAACACGTTCAGCAGCAACACCGTATTTAGTGATCAACATTGCCTTAACTGCATCGGCACGGCTTTGTGAAAGTTTTTGGTTGTATGCATCAGCGCCTTGACTATCAGTGTGGCCTTCAACGGTTACTACTGTGTCAGCATACTGATTCATAAACTCAGCCAGTTTTGCCACTTCATTTTCAAATTCCGGTTTGATAACCGATTTTGCAGAGTCAAACGTAATGTTGAGTTCGATTTCTACTGTCTCGGTTAATTTCAGTGAGCAACCTACAGCATCAACCTTATGGGTTTTGGGTGTATCAGCGCATTGATCTTTGGAATCAAAAACACCATCACCATCAGAATCAACTTCGACCGGTGCAGGTAATGGAGCTGGTGCCGGTGCCGCGGCAGCAACAGGCTTGGGTGAAGACATCACACCGAAGCGATAACCCAAACCAAAAGTTACAGCAAATTCGTTGTATTCGTTATCGATGCTATTGAAATTACGCATGTCTCCACGGAATTCAAAATTAGCACCAAGCTCACGCTTGAGACCCAAGCCAATATTTACCAGGGTATCACTGTGAGAGGTTGGATTGACGGCATTGAAATCCAGTGTTTGATCACCCACACCAAATGCCAGATAAGGGCGCCATTCATTATTGCTGGCGAGGTGATACAAAGCGTCCAGTCGGTATTGGGTTCCATCAAGATCAATAGGGGTTTCATCCGTAGTTTCTGTATCAAAACGGCTGGCAACGGCTTCGAGTGTCCAGCTTTCAGTCAAAGCATAACCGGCGCTCAGTCCCCAGGTATTTCCATCTTCAAAAGGTACGTCGGAAAAACCTATATGGCCGCCATAAACAAAAATATCGGCTTTGTGATCAGCCATTGCAGATGAGGTTACAGCAGCAATCGCTGTCGCTAAAAGTATGTGTTTGGTCTTCATGAGAAACTCCACTTTAATTACCGCATCATTGCGGCGTTTAATGTATGACTATGGTCATACATTGTTAAGATCAATCGGAATCCGTTTCGTGATTATTATTTGTGCGCACCTTACCAAAATTGTTTATTTTTTTAAACAACAAATCCCAAACACCATGACCCAGTTTTTCACCGCGTTTTTCAAATTTGGTAATCGGACGGTAATCCGGTCGCGAAATGAAAGATTCTTGAGATACATTTTCAAACCTGTCATCAGCAGAAATCACCTCCAACATATGTTCTGCGTAGGGCTGCCAATCGGTGGCCATGTGCAGCAGGCCCTCTGTTTTGAGCTTTGGATAAATTCGCTGAATAAATTCCGGTTGAACAATCCGGCGTTTATTATGTTTCTTTTTGTGCCAGGGATCGGGAAAGTACAGTTGTAATCTGTCAATGGATTCATCGGGAATACAATCCTCCAATACATCCATTGCATCCGCCATGTACACACGCAGATTATTTAATCCTTCCTGATGCGCAAGATTGATCAATCGACCAACACCCGGTGGATGAACCTCTATACCGATAAAGTTTTTATCCGGTTCCTGTTTTGCCATTTGGAAAAGCGAATCGCCCATGCCAAATCCAATTTCCAGAACCAGTGGCGCGTCGCGGCCAAATAATTTTTCTGGATCAATTTTTCCATGGAATAAACTTAACCCATAAATGTGCCATGAATGTTCAAAAGCATTTTTTTGCCCGGCAGTAATTTTTCCGGCACGAATCACAAAACTGCGGATAGATTTGGGTTTGAATTCCGGTTTAATTAAAAAAGCTTCTTTTTCCGATGAATCATCAGAAGAAATAAAATCTAAAGACATGAGAACCTATAGTGAGTTTGATTGATTTCCTGGCCAAAGATGAATTGCCAAACATAACCATCCCAACAGAAACAGAGAGCCACCTATGGGGGTAATTACGCCAATGATTTTGGGAAAGCCAAAAGCCAGAATATAAAGGCTGCCGCAAAAAAACAGGCTGCCCAGTATAAAGGCGAATGCTGACAGGTTTATATATTTTCCGGGGGATTTCCTTGCTGCCATGCCGACCAGAACTAACGCCAAAGCATGAAACATTTGGTAATCAGTTGCGGTTTTAAAGATTAATAACATATCCGGCGACAACTGATGCTTTAATCCATGTGCAGCAAACGCCCCCAGGACAACGGCTAAAAAACCGCTGATGGCACCAATAAAAGCAACGAATTTCATCATGATTCAAAACCGGAAAATAAAAAGCCGCGCTAGGCGCGGCTTACATTGGAGTCAGTCAGTTGGCTTCAAGCAGTCAACATCATGGTTTTAACTTTGTTCATGGCATTTTTTTCCAACTGGCGGATACGTTCAGCAGAAACACCATATTCAGCAGCAAGATCATGCAGTGTTGCCTTGTCGTCATTTAACCAACGACGTTGCAATATGGCACGGCTGCGCTCATCCAGTTTTTCCATCGCCGCTTCAAGCCCGACAACGTTGGTTTCTTCCCAGTTGGATGCTTCCAAACGCACAGCAGGATCATAACGGTTATCTTCCAGATAATGGGAGGGTGCAACATAGCTGTCATCTTCATCATCTTCACCGGCATCAAAACCGGCGTCATAAGAAGACAAACGGCCTTCCATTTCGCGAACCTGTTTAACATCAACGCCTAAATCCTGAGCCACAGCTTCGGCTTCACTGTTACTCAACCAACCCAGGCGTTTCTTGGCACCACGCAGATTGAAGAAAAGTTTGCGTTGGGCTTTGGTGGTAGCAATTTTGACAATTCGCCAGTTGCGCAGAATGAATTCGTGGATTTCAGCTTTGATCCAATGCACGGCAAAAGACACCAGACGCACACCTTTGTCAGGATCAAAACGCTTGACCGCTTTCATCAATCCCACATTGCCTTCCTGAATCAAATCACCCAAAGGCAGGCCATAACCGTTGTAAGAACGGGCTATGTGAACCACGAACCGCAAATGCGCCATAACCAGTTGGCGGGCGGCATCCAGATTACCGTTTTGCTGTAAATCGCGCGCCAGATGCTGCTCTTCTTCCAATGTCAAAACAGAAAAAGCACCCACCGCTTGAACATAGGCATTCAGGTTTGCACCGGGCGCCAGAACGCCGATAGGTTGCAGACTTGTGCATGTGCTCATTGTGTTACCTCCGATAAATCATTTGTGCCCGAGTGTAGCATCAGAAAACCATCAATTCCAGATTGAAAAGTCAGACTTTTGACACACTATTACTTTGGTTGAATCCAATAGAGCTGCCGACCCACTGCTATCCATGCACCGACTAATCCCACAGCACCGGACATCAACATAAGTTGTAGCGCTTCGACCCAATTCAACCCCTGTAGTTGAAAACTACTCTGATATAGATTGGCCAATTGCTTCACTGGTTCCGTTAATACCACATAAATTGTCGCCAAAATAAGACTGGCGATAAAACCACCGATTAATCCATAC
Organism: uncultured Cellvibrio sp.; assembly: GCA_965650675.1. Taxonomy (GTDB): domain Bacteria; phylum Pseudomonadota; class Gammaproteobacteria; order Pseudomonadales; family Cellvibrionaceae; genus Cellvibrio. The sequence continues at coordinate 13,988 of CBFGPN010000025.1, read as the reverse complement.
CATAACCCCATATACAAAAACGGACGCCGGACATAAGCATCTGTAGCACCCACCAGTTTCGAGACCAGAATTTCATCCCGACATTGTTCGATGGTGACTCGCAAGGTATTGCCAATCACCAAAAAAACACCCAGCACCAGCAGACAAGAAAGCACAATCAAAAATCGTTCGGCAATTTGAATAAATTGATGCAGACGTTTTACCCACAATAAATCCAGACGTACATCAGCGACTTGCGGATTGGCTACCAATGCCTGTTGCAAACTGGTCAGACTTTCCGGATCGTTATGCATCAGTTTGGGTTTGATAAGCACCACACTGGGTAAAGGATTTTCGTCGAGATAATTAACCAAATCGCCCAAACCCGAGCCTTCCCGAAATTCAGCCAGTGCTTCTTCCGGTGAAACATAAATTGCTTGCAACACATCAGAACGTTTTGCCCAATCGGTGCTTAATCGCCGAGCTTCCTGCTCGGAAGTTTCTTTTTTCATGAATACAGAAATCTGGCTGGAATCCTGCCAGCTGTCACTGAGTAATTGTAAATTGTTGAACACCAGAAATAACGCAGCAGGCAGAGCAACTGCAATCGCAATTACCAACCAGGTCAATAAACTTTGTAATGGCGTTTCAAGCAAACGCAACAAGCTATCAATTGATGAGTGGCTATGATGTGCAAACCAGGCATCAAGTTTTTGCAAGCTGGTTAACTGACTTTGAATAGCGCTTTGGCCGCGTAAATCACGCTCGGCACGAATAGATTCGCGCGTGTCAACCGCAACCACTTTGCGAACATTATCGCGTCGTGTGGCGCCGGATTTATGCAATCGTTGATTCGCTGGTCTATGCGGCTTCAAAATAAAACTCCATCATGAACCAATTTACCTTGAACCAAACCCAGAACGCGTTTGTTCATGCGCTTTAATAATTCGACATCGTGGGTGGCGATCATCACGGTAGTACCCACTTCGTTAAATTGTCGAAATAAATTCATAATATCACTCGACAATTCCGGATCCAGATTGCCTGTGGGTTCATCCGCTAAAATCAGTGAAGGTTTATTCACAATCGCCCGTGCAATACCCACACGCTGCTGCTCACCACCGGAAAGTGTTCTTGGATTGGCACGCTCTTTATCCAACAAACCGACTTTATCCAAGGCAGCGCGAACACGTTTGCCAATATCCTGTTGAGCATAGCCAGCGACTTGCAAAGGTAAAGCGACATTTTCATAAACATTACGATCAAACAGCAATTGATGATTTTGAAAAACCACGCCTATGTTGCGGCGATAATAAGGAATTTGTGCGTCGCGTAATTGATCCAGCCAGCGCCCATCAACTTTAACCCTGCCGCGTGAAGGATGCTCCATTAACAAAATCATTTTCATCAACGTGCTTTTGCCTGCACCTGAATGCCCTGTTAAAAAAACCATTTCACCTGCATCAATCACAAACTCAACACGCGATAAAGCATCGTAGCCATCGCTATAACGTTTGCTGACGGATTCAAATTCAATCACGTTTTATTTTTCCTGATTTTTAGAATTTGGCACTGAGTCATCTGAATTTAATGAGTTTTTCAAAAGTGTCGCTTCAAGGACGAAGTGACACAGCTATAGGGACATATCCACCGCGGTTTTGAAAAATTCATTAAATTCAGATGACCGGTCTTTATCAGAACCTATTTATTGTCGATCAAACAAAGCCTTCACAAACTCATCCGCAACAAACGGTTGCAAATCATCAATACTTTCACCTACGCCGATAAATCGTACAGGCAAATTAAATTTTTTCGACAACGCAAAAATAACACCACCTTTTGCAGTGCCGTCCAGCTTGGTCAAAGCCAAACCGGTAACACCGGCCGCATCACGAAATTGTTCTGCTTGATTTAGCGCGTTTTGACCTGTGCCTGCATCCAATACCAATAAGACTTCATGCGGTGCAGTCACATCCAATTTGGACATGACCCGCTTCACTTTTGAGAGTTCATCCATTAAATGATTTTTATTGTGTAAACGACCGGCGGTGTCGGCGATGATGACATCAATGCCCCGTGCTTGTGCTGCTTGCACTGCATCAAAAATTACCGAAGCAGAATCAGCACCGGTATGTTGTGCAATCACGGGAACCTGATTGCGTTCGCCCCACACTTGTAATTGTTCTACTGCTGCTGCACGAAAAGTATCACCAGCGGCCAGCAATACTTTTTTACCTTCATTTTGAAAACGTTTTGCGAGCTTGCCAATCGTTGTGGTTTTGCCAACACCATTGACTCCAACGACTAAAATTACAAAAGGTTTTTTGTCAGGATTTATTATTAAAGGTTGTTCGACCGGGCGCAATAAATCAGTGAGTTCTTCGCGCAGTGCTTTATATAAAGCATCACCATCTGCCAATTGTTTTCGTGCCACTTTTGCAGTGAGCGATTCGATAATACTGTTGGTTGCTTCCATGCCTACATCGGCAACCAATAATTGTGTTTCCAATTCTTCGAACAGATCGTCATCAATCGTTTTGCGACCTAAAAATAAATTGCCTAACCCTTCGGCAAACTGACTGCTGGTACGGGTTAATCCTTGTTTGATCCGCGCAAAAAATCCCAATTTTTCACCCGGTTTTTCCTGGGTAGTAGCAACCGGAAGAGAGGTGGAAGAATTATCGGATTGACCCTGGTCAGATTCCGTTGCTTTTTTGTCTGTCCCGGATTTTTTAAAAATATTAAAAACCATAATGTTCGTCTGGAAAATGTCAGAAAATCGGTAAAATGATAAACAAGTCGCTATGCTACCACTTCTTGTTTACTGATTGAGTAATTGCCTTGTCCAAATTCCAACCAAAACCTCACTCAACCAAAATGTCGCAATTGCGGGTTATCGGTGGCCAATGGCGTGGACGGAAATTAACTTTCCCGGAAATCGAAGGATTAAGGCCTACAGGAGACCGCATACGCGAAACCTTGTTCAATTGGCTGGCACCCGATATTCAGGAAGCGAGGGTGTTGGATTTGTTTGCCGGTTCCGGTGCATTGGGTCTGGAAGCATTATCACGGGGGGCAGAGATGGCAGTCTTGATAGAAAAACACCCCCAGGCAGCTACCAACCTGGTTAATCACTTGAAAACCTTATCGGCCGATAATGCCAGAGTCGTTTGTACAGATTGCTTACAAATTTTACGACAAGCCAAAACGGATACTACTTAAAATCTGGTTTTTATTGATCCGCCTTTTGCTGGCGAACTTTGGCAATCGGTAGCTCAACTGCTCAATCAATCGCAATGGTTGGCAGCGGATGCTCTGATTTATGTCGAAACGCCAAAAGAATCCATCTGGCAAGCGCCTGAAAATTGGTCTTTGCACAGAGACAAACTGGCTGGGCAAGTGCGTTACAGGCTTTACAGGTTCGAGACCATCTAATTTTTTATTCGGGATGACCTAATGCAAAACCCTCTTTCACCCGGAGCAGAGAAAGTTCTACTTTACACCCTGATGATTTTGCAATTTATTGCGATAGTTGACTTCATGATCATGATGCCGCTTTCATCACAATTGATGGATGTTTTTAATATCCAGCCTGCGCAATTTGCCCTATTGGTTTCCTCCTATTCGATTGCAGCGGGTGTATCGGCAATGATTGCATCATCTGTTGCTGACCGATTTGATCGTCGCCATGCGTTGATAGGTGCTTTTGTTGGATTGTTGGCTGCTACGATTTGTTGTGGTATTGCGAATAGTTATTTCCTGCTGCTGTTGGCACGCATAGTGGCGGGATTTTTTGGCGGAGTAATGGGTTCAATCGTTCTGTCGATTGTGGGCGATTTGATTCCGGCACAAAGGCGAGGCCACGCAATGGGAATTGTGATGCTGGCATTTTCATTGGCGGCTGTTGCCGGAGTCCCTGCAGGATTATTTATTGCCAACCATTTCTCCTGGCAGACACCTTTTTTGGCTCTCTCTTTGGTGTCGATTCCGGTGTTGGTGTTGTTAATCAAAATAGTGCCTCCGGTAAGAGAACATCTTGACCAACCCAGAGTTAATTTCTTTCAAAGTTATCGTGAATTATTGAGTGTTAAAAATCATTGGTGGGGATTTATGACGTCCTGCCTGATTATGTTTGCCAGTTTTATGGTGATCCCTTACATAGCACCTACTCTGGTCGCCAACGTAGGTTTGAGTGCGCATGATTTACCCTATATCTATTTGGTTGGCGGGGCAGTCACTCTAGTTTCGCGCCCCTGGATTGCTGGACTCACAGATAAATACCGTCATGCAAAAGTATTAACCTGCATCACTTTGGCCAGTTTTCTGCCCATTATTCTGGTGACCCAGTGCATTGTTACGCCTTTGAGTGTGCAATTAATTTTTGCCAGTTTGTTTTTTATGTTTGTCAGTGGGCGGTTCATACCATCATCTGCATTGGTTACGGCCAGTTGCGAACCCCGCTTTCGTGGGCGAGTAATGGCGTTTAATTCCGCTATGCAAAATTTCGGCTCGGGCCTCGCCGCACTGATTGCAGGAATGATTATGGTGAAATCATCCGATGGCAGAATTTTGAATTACGATTGGGTAGGTTTTATCGCTTGTGTAGTTAGTTTGCTCGCCATAGGCGCGGCATGGCGGGTAAAAGCCGTTAGTTGAATGCCAATAAAAAAGCCCCGAACCAGTCGGGGCTTGCTGAAGCAGTATCTCGCTTAGCTGGCTTAAATGCCATCAGGTAGAGGAGTTAGCTCATGAATCCTAAAACACACATTGCTGTGACTTGGGGGTTCGAACTTGGTTCAATATTTTTATAAATAATTTTCAGAAAAATTCAAATGGCCTATAAAACAACAAATGTGGCGAATTAATTTTTCTTAAACCGTGTTTTTAATGCCTCTTCAACAGGCTTGGCGACAAATTGGCTGACATCACCCCCCAAATAAGCAATTTCACGTACGATTGATGATGAAATGTAAGACAGGTGTTCAGCAGGTGTCAGGAAAATACTTTCCATGCTGGGCGCCAAAGCACGATTCATATTGGCAAGCTGGAATTCGTATTCGAAGTCAGACACGGCACGCAATCCGCGTAATACCGCTTGAGCGTTTTGCTGGCGAACAAACTCCACTAACAAAATATCAAACCCACAAACTTCTACATTCGGTATATGGGCGAGAGTTGTCCTGGCGAGCTGCACCCGCTCATCCAGGCTAAACAAGGGATTTTTACGAGTGCTGGCAGCAACTGCCACCAGAACTTTATCGAACAATCTGCAAGCACGCTCGACCAAATCTATGTGCCCGTTGGTAATCGGGTCGAAGGTACCTGGATAGACGACTTTACGCATAGTATTTAACTCAAATGAAGTGGCGATTACGTTATGAAAATGAGTTTATTGGAGCCATTCCTGAAGCTTAAGCTTCAATTCATCCAAACCTGTATTGTTCAAGGCAGAAAATAATTGCAGGCTGACCTGTTGATCCAGATTCATTTCTTTCAAAGATTTACTCACTGCCAACAGAGCTGTTTTGGCAGGGCCACGATTCAGTTTATCTGCCTTGGTGAGCAATATGTGGATAGGCATCAGCCTTTTTACGGCCCAGGTGAGCACTGTAGTATCAAATTCCTGCAAAGGATGTCGTATATCCATGAGCAAGATCAAACCTTTTAATGACTGACGCTTGTATAAATACTCCGACAAATCCCGCTGCCATTGTTCTTTCATGGTTCTGGATACTTTTGCGTAACCATAGCCGGGTAAATCGACTAAACGTTGGGTATCAGTGAGATTAAAAAAGTTGATAAGTTGGGTGCGTCCGGGTGTTTTGCTGGTACGTGCCAATTTGTGATTATTGGTGAGCGCATTAATAGCACTGGATTTACCTGCATTGGAGCGGCCGGCAAAAGCCACTTCACTGCCAACTTCCGGTGGACATTCCCGAATGCTGGGCGCACTCAAACTAAAGCTGGCTTTGGTGAAAATAATCTCGGTTGACATAATAACCCTACAAATAGCGCGTTATTCCAGCCATGGTATATAATGCCGCGGCCTGAAAAGGGGCTGATTGTAGCGGTTTACCGAGACCTTTACCCAACAATTCTTTATGCAGATTTTCTTTCTAACGATTTTGGATAACTCCATGAAACATATACTGAAAAATACACTTTTCACTCTGGGATTGATCGCTGTTTCGCAGGCTGTCTGGGCCGAAGGTGATGCGACTGCCGGTAAAGCCAAAGCTGCTGTTTGTGGCGCTTGTCATGGTGCGGATGGCAATAGTCCTGCCCCCAATTTCCCCAAATTGGCCGGTCTGGGTGAAAAATATCTGTTAAAACAAATGGTTGATATTCAAGCTTGGGATAAAGAAACCGACCCTGTAAAAAAAGCCAAAACCGGCAGGGCAGTCATGGAAATGGCCAACATTACCAAAACTCTGACAGAACAGGATTTAGCTGACATATCCGCTTATTTTGCATCGCAGACAACCCAGCTGTCCGGGTCAAAAAAAATCGAAGTACAAACCAACTCCGGTATTTTGGTAGATGGATTGGTATTGGGTGAAAAAACCTGGCGTGCAGGTAATGCCTCTACCGCTGTTCCCGCCTGTACCGGTTGTCATGGCCCGGATGGAAAGGGCAACGTCGCTGCCGGGTTTCCACGCTTGTCAGGGCAACATCCTGAATATATTGAAAAACAACTCAAAGCTTTCCGTAATGGCGATCGCACCAACGACGGCGACCAGATGATTATGCGTTCTGTTGCCGAGCATTTGAGTGACGCCGAGATCAAAGCTCTGGCAAATTACATTGCAGGTTTAAATTAACAGAAATAAAAAAGGCGACTTGATCGCCTTTTTTTTCGATCCCGGTAATGTTACAAAAGCGACCGTTTATCCGGTGTTAAGTATTTCGTGGATAAAATCCAACAATAAAGAGTCAGATAGCACCATCACCCTGAATAAAGAGGCTTTGTATGCGTAAGTTAGTTACCCTGTTGGGCTTGATCTTTTCTGTGAATGTTTTTGCAGCTGATTATCTGGAAGGCCAACACTACAATTTGTTAGCCAGCCCTGTGCCCGTTGCCGATAAAACCAAAGTGGAAGTTGTTGAACTTTTTTCTTACCACTGCAGCCATTGTTTTCATTTTGAGCCATTACTTGAAACCTGGAAAAAGAAACAAGCCGCTGATGTAGTTCTTGTACAAATGCCCGCTTACTGGAATGCACAAATGGAGCCCTGGGTACGCGGCTACTACACTGCACAGGTGTTGGGTATCAAAGACAAAACCCATGGCCCGGTATTTAAAGCATTTCAGGTAGAAAAAAAATACTTCAACCGCGCACTCGACTGGGCAAACTTTTATGCTAACTACGGTGTTAGTGTTGAAACTGTGGTAAAAACCTACAATTCATTTGGTGTTACCAGCCTGTTCAAGCAAGCCGAAACCCGTCTGCGTAATAATTACAAAGCCTCAGGCACCCCGGAACTTTTTGTTCAGGGCAAATACCGTGTCAGCATGAATGATGATGTAAAAAACCAGGAAGAGATGTTGAAGGTTGCTGATTTCCTGATAGAACAAGAGCGCAAACTCCTGAAAAAATAGTTTTTCATGATTGCTGAAAAAAACACCCTGTATGGGTGTTTTTTTATGTCTTTAAAAAGCAGTTTTATTGCTGGCGTCTATACTTTCCGAACCCTTGTTTTAATTGGAAGCCCGTAATGACTGCCCCTGCCGATAACACCTGGCGTGAAAAATATTTAAATTCACTGGATGAACAGGAAAAACTCGAAAAACGTTTTCAACACGAACTGGAATCATTACGTCGTGCATTGGTTCGTGTAGCCGTTGTCGCTGAAGGACAGGATCAGGAATTGGATCAGGTTTTGAATAGATTGCTTGAAGAACTTCGCGGTGGAATCAAAAGCGATTTAACCAATCTTTTTGCAGCTCTGGATCAACAGGCCATCAAATTTGAAGCCAGTAAAGACGAAAGCGCACTCTCGATTCGGGAAGCCATACACAATATTGTCAGACCACTGCAAAAATTTAAAACATCCCGAAATTCAAAAAAAACCATTGATGATTTTATTTCACAATTACCCGCTCGCAGTAAAAAAGTCAGATTGTATCCTGCCCTGCTGCAACAGCTTTCTGTTATTCAAAAAGAAGTGTTGGAGCACATTGAACAACCTAAGACAGGATTTCTGGATAAATTTTTAGGCGCAAAAAAAGAACTTGAAAATGTTGCCGATGAGACGGTCAATAACAACCTATCAACCGATGTTACTAACCCGGATTGGGTTGATCGCAAACCGGAAGATTTAAAATCTGAATCTTCCGTTTCATCAGCCGCTTCAACAAATTCAAGCAACAGTTTAACGACAGAATTTATTACCGGCATCAGTACAGTATTAACCGCTTTTTTATCCAATCTTGAAAACGAAATTGCGATCAAAACACAAGCTGAATCCATACGTTTGCAGATTGAACATGGTTTGGCAGCCGATGCTGTTATACCAACACTGGAAAATCTTCGCAATCTGGTAATGGAGGCTTATATTGCTGCCAATGCTGCTTTTGCGAATTATTTAAATTCGGTGAATCTGGAATTATCCGAAATATATTCGATAGTGGGTAATGCGGTCAGGGAAAATCAAACACAATCACAAGCTGGAAAGGAATTGCAAGCCAGTATGCTCCATGGCATGCAGCAATTGGAGACCCAGGCGGCGAATGCAACCGACCTTACACAACTTAAATCGCAAGTGAAATCGCAAATTGATCACATTAAACAAGCACTGGACAGCTATCAACAATCGGCCAAATTCAGCTTGGGTGATCAATTGGAAGAGCTGAGTAAAAAAATCAAAAATCTGGAAACAGAGTCAGAAAAAAATCGTGAAAATCTTGAGACCCAAAGACGTAAGGCACTTTCAGATCCATTAACAGAATTACCTAATAGACAAGCCTATAACGAACGCGCTATTACGGAAGTACAACGTTGGCAGCGTTACAACAGACCATTAACTATTGCCATTTTCGATATCGATCATTTCAAAAAAATAAATGATAGCTATGGTCATCAAGCAGGTGATCGCGTATTAAAAGTCATAGGGCGATCCATTGCCAAACGTTTGCGTGAAGTTGATTTCTTCTGTCGATTTGGCGGTGAAGAATTTGTTGCGCTTATGCCGGAAACAACAGCTGAAATTGCGATTCCTGTTTTGGATAAAATTCGCGATGCGATTGCCAATGCTGCGTTTAATTATAAAGAGCAACCATTGAGTATTACGCTCTCGATAGGCCTGACAGAATTTCGTGACAAAGACAGTCTGAACTCTGCTTTTGAGCGAGCGGATCAGGCATTGTATAAAGCGAAACAATCAGGAAGGAATCAGGTACAAAGAGGATAAAACAGTCACATCCATGTGACGGTATTTTTATGGGAACAATTATTCTATTGGGCAAGAACCCGCACAAGCAGAAGTGTTCATTTGACTGTTACCCAATAAAGTCACGTCAGCAGGTCTGACGTCACAATTTTTGGTATCAAACTCAACACCCAGTGCACTGGAACTACCATTACCTTTCACAACACCTTTGTAAACCTGACAAATTTTGGTTTTTGAGGTGCCACTGTTATCCAGGGTTAAGTTACGAATAACGGCAACATCATCGAAATTAGTGTTGATACCCACAATGGTTGATACATCACGTGTAATGACGTTGTTGATGACAATCTTGCGAGGGCCACCATTGTTGGTGCAGTCACCACAGGTACGCGCAACTTTACCTGAATTGGCCACATAGAAATTGCTGATGTGAAGTTCGCCACGGCCATTGAATTGGAAAGTTTTATCCGCGCCTTTGTAAGCCGCACCGCAATTCACACTCATGATGGTACCTTTTGGACCAAGTGCAGTAGCCGCATCTTCACCCACATCTTCCCACCATACGTTTTCCAAACTACAGTTGCCGAGACAGTGAATACCGTCAGCAGCCAGAGTGCCTATTACAACGTTTCTGATACTGCCTCCATCCTGAACATCAAATAAGGCTGGTTGTCCTTCAGATTGACCGCCGTCAGAGAGATTGTAACGTCTGTTACCGCCATCAAATACTTCACCTGATTTAACAACGTAGGTTGAAGTTAATTGAACAGTTTCTGTTGGTGTGGGCATTTTGCAACCGGGATAGTAACCCAGATTCGATGCTGTACTGGTTGCAGTAGAACTGCTTGAAGATGAGCGGCTGGAGCTGGTTGTTGAGGTTACACTTGAACTGGTTGATGATCTGCTTGAACTGCTGGATTTGGAGCTTGATGAAACCGGTGTAGATGAAAGTGGTATGGAGCATTCATTGACACCACCACCAATACGACTGCCAAAAGTGGCTTCGGAACAGACAAAACTGCCAGACAATACTTTGTAAACAAATTTGTCCGCTCGACCGAATGCAACATTGGTGGATGCAGAAACAGAACATGTTTTACCTTCATTACACAGGGTTTTGTAACCCGCGGGGCGGTTGGCTGCTGACACTGTACTGGCCAGTACAACTGCCGACAAACCAATTAATAAATGTTTGATTTTCATTTAAGGTTTACCTATTGATATTTAATGGGTATCCGTCAGGTGCAAAATGCACCTAACAACTTTTAACAATGTGTGGTGTGTGGTGTGACCAAAATGCCGATGCTGAATATAGATGCTGCAATACCAGCTAGTTATTTATTAATCTTTGGCTTGCCAGTTTATGGCATTTATTATCAGGCAAACTTTAAACTTTAAATCTTTGTGGATCAACTCACTTGAAAAGTGTGATTTTGTCGAAGAATAATGCGTCTCACTATGTTTTCCCTAATCAAAACAACCATTTCCGATGGATTTTTACATGAATACGATATTGAAACTTCTCTTACTCAGTTTTTTTTCAGCGTTATTAAGTGGATGTTATGACCTTGTCAATCAACCCCTGGGTGGATTGGGTGGAGAGAAGGCTGTTTTTTCCATAGCAGGAAAATGGGCTGAAAAGGAAAAAAATTACCTGCTTGAGATCAACCAAACCGATGAGTCAGATGAATTCACTTTTGTGTTCAGTGAAAATGGAAAAGTCTGGAAGGGTTTGGTTGAAGCTGCATACTATGAAAGGAAAGTGGTTTTGAATCTGGATCTGGTAAGCCTGACATTAAATGGGGAAAAATTAATTCAACCATCAGAGCCAATGTATATGTTGATTGGTCTCTATTTCAAAAAAGACAAGTTACATCTTATTCCTGCCGATATGCAAAAATTCAAAGAGCTGTTGGCCGAACATTTTTATGCAACGGCTGCAAAAACATTAAGATCCTGTGTGGGCGGTAATGAGATTTGCAAACAACATTTTTCAGATAATTATGTTTTGTCACCCTCCCAAAGCAAAAAATTCGATCAAAAATTTGGCCGGAACTTTTTGCGAATCTTCCCGACAGATAAAGCCGTTGTTTTTGAACCATTGGAGGCGCATTAAGATTACTCATAACTAAAAGTAACCCAATTAGCCAAAAAGCGATTTTTAATGACAAAATGAAATAAAAAAACTCAAATTAACCGCCTTCTCCTGACTATACTCAATCCGTATCCTTAAAAAAGGGTCACATCTGCTACTGTGAGGGCGAGGCGTGTTATGGAGTCCATTATGAGTGAGAAAAAGAAGTCAAAAATTCTGTTAAGCCAACTGGAAGATGCACTGGAAGAGCGACAAGACAACGACAGGCGAAAGATGCAGAAACCATTAACCGGTGTTCAGGATCGTCGAAAAGCTGACAGAAGAGCAACAAACAAGCAAACCCACTGAATCAAAACCCGGATTATCCGGGTTTTTCTTTTCTGGCAGATAAACACTATTGATAAGCCAGAATGGAGCCGCACACTAAACCGCAAGTCTTGCAATTTGCTCCTTCAAACAAGGGCTTATCTTTTGCTTGAGATAGATTTTTCATTATGCGAATCTCGCCGCCAGTTTTAGCGAATGGAGAAACTTCAAGGTGAAGAGAGCAGTAAAAATTATTGGAACAGGTCATGTATTACCAAAACAAGAAGTTTTGAGTAGTGAACTGGATAAACAATTGGGTCTGCCGCAAGGCAAACTTGAAAGTGTCGGCGGAGTCCACAAACGTTATTTCGCAAGCAAGGATGAATACGCAGCCAAACTCGCCGCCGCCGCCGCAACCCAGGCATTGAGTGCAGCCGGTCTGGAACTGAGTGATATCGATTGTCTGGTTGCCACCAGTGCCACTATGGATCAAGGCATGCCATCCAATGCGGCTTTGATCCACGCCGAATTGGGCCTTTCCGAATCCGCCATTCCCGCTTTTGATATCAACGCCAGTTGTTTGGGTTTTCTGGCTGCCCTGGATTCCTTGACCTGGATGATTACCGCAGGTGCTTATAAAAAAGTCTTATTGGTCGCAGCTGATTTGGCTTCATGCGGGCTCAACTGGAATCATCTGGAGTCCAGCGCCATTTTTGGTGATGGTGCCGCTGCTGTCGTACTGACTGCAGACAATAGCGGGGGATCAAGGATTCTGGCATCCAGCCTGAAGACTTACTCCGAGGGTGCCCACTATTGTGAAATTCCGGCGGGAGGTTCCCGTTACCACCCCAGCCGTATTGATCAGGAGTTTGCCCCCCTGACCAAATTCCATATGGACGGCAAAAAAGTATTCAAGCTGGCATCAACCCATATGCCGGATTTTATGGTCAATTTGCTGAAAAATGCAGGCAAATCGCTACAAGATATCGACTGGTTTGTACCACATCAGGCCAGCCAGCTGGCATTGCACCATCTCACCAGGCGATTGGAAGTGAACCCGGATAAGGTCATCAATATTTTTGCCAATCACGGCAATCAGGTCGCAGCTTCTTTACCTACGGCTTTGAATATAGGCATACATGATGGGCGTATCCAACGCGGCGACACCCTTCTACTAATAGGCACGGGCGCGGGTCTATCAATTGGCGGTGTGGTGCTGGAGTACTAAATGAAAATTCTGGTTACTGGCGGCACAGGTTTTTTGGGGCGGCATCTGGTGTGGCGGCTGGCGGCTCTGGGTCATCAGGTGATTTTTACCGGACGACAAGTGGATGCAGCCAAAGAAGTTATCTCACTCAGTCCGGCACTTGTGCACTGGGTACCTGTTCAACATGGTGACGCCCATGCAGCCAACCTGATCATCGAAGCTGCTGCAGATGTCGATGCCATAGTGCATACCGCCGCGCTTTCATCGCCCTGGGGCAAGCAGGAGGATTTTATAAAAGCCAATGTGGAAAGCACCAAAGAAGTCTTGGCTGCTTGTGAAAAAAATGCTATCCAACGCTTGGTACACATTTCTACGCCCAGTGTTTATTTTGAATTTAAAGACAAGATCAATGTAAAAGAAGATTCACCCCAACCGCCCCCAATCAATGATTATGTTGCGACAAAAGCAAAAGCCGAAGCTCTGGTGTTGGCTTCAACAATTCCACAGCGAATTATTTTGCGACCCAAAGCGATTTTCGGGCCTTGGGATCAAACCCTGATGCCACGAATTTTGCGAGTGATTCAAGCAGGTTCTGTACCTTTAATTCGCGGCGGCAATGCGATGCTGGATGTCACTTATGTCGATAATCTGGTAGATGCCATTTTGTTAGCTTTAACGAAAGAATTAAAAAAACCTGTAGCGATTTATAATGTTACCAATGGTGAACCGCAAAAATTAACCGATTTATTTCATGCCTTATCAACGGAATTTCACCTGCCATTAAAAACCAAAGAACTACCCTGGTGGTTGGTAAAAACGCTGGCGATGTTTTTGGAGTCCTGGGCAAAAATAATCAGCAACAAAGAACCAAAGATTACTCGTTATGGCGCAGGCGTTTTAGCCTTTAGTCAAACACTGGATATTTCCGCCATAGAAAAAGACCTGGGTTATCAACCCAAAATAAAATTTGCTGATGCCATTAAAGAATATTCACGCTGGTACTTTCAACAA
>CBFGPN010000024.1:0-31589 GCA_965650675.1 uncultured Cellvibrio sp. | reverse complement strand
AGTTGATCTGGAGTTAAACTTAAATATCCAACATTCTTTATAGATTGAGCTACTTTGATACTAAACGAATGAAGTGCATATTCACCCTCTGGTAACATAAATGCATAATTTTTAAAATTTTTTCTCGAAAATGCTTTCGATGGTGTATTAATTGAAAGTTCTGGTTTTTTGCTAAATGAATAATTTTCGTTGTTATATTTTGAGAAATTTATATTAACGAGTTGAGCATTTTCATAACCACCACAAGACCATATCCGCCCCCAATTAATATCCAATAGCACCACACCTTCATGTAAATAATTTTTCAGGTAGTATTTCTTTGTTACTACTTTAGTGGGTTTGTACTCGTCCGCATTTACAGATATTGCAGATAATATTAACGATAGTATTAATATTAAATTAATAAGAAAATGCATAATTTTTCCTGTTTTGTATTCCATAGGTGTGGGGCTCGATCCGTACCTGCAACTACGGAAATGGAATCATTCATCAGTAGCGACATACTTACTCCATTCAATCGCCATTTTCTTCGCCGCGCTAAAATCCGTTTTCCCTGAGCCTAATAATGGTAATACGTCCACTTGCATCCAATCGCTGGGGATAGCGAGAGTGTTTAAACCGTTTTGTTGGGTTTCGGCGCGGATTTTATCTTTATCGACAACACCATTGGTGATGGCAATCAAACGTTCGCCTTTTTTGGGATCTTCGATGGCGACGACTATGACTTGAATGGCTTCGTCGGGAATGGATTTTTTTAATATGGATTCCACCAAAGTTAAACTTACCATTTCGCCTGCAATTTTTGCGAAGCGGGAATAACGATCTTGAATAAATAAAAATCCGTCTTCGTCTATGACACCTTTGTCGCCAGTGACGTACCAACGCATGCCGTTGATTTCTTTTATGGCGCTGGCGGTTTTTTCGGGATTGTTTAAGTAGCCGAGCATCACTTGTGCGCCGCCGATTAAAATCATACCGGCTTCACCTGTTGGTAATTCTTCGAAAGTCACCGGGTCAACAATACGACAGCTTGAACCTGGTAGTGGCATACCGACAGAGCCTTGTTTATTGCCCAATTGTACAGACCAATATTGGGTTTCAATTTTGTCAGGTAAATTGACACTGGCAACCGGAGTGGTTTCGGTTGCGCCATAACCTTCATAAATGGGTAAATTAAATTTCAAATTAAATGCAGTGCGGACTTCTTCCTGTAATTTTTCTGCGCCTGCAACCACTAAACGAAGTGATTTCAACATCAGTGGATGTACTTTGTGATTGCGTGAATACAAGCGCAAGAAAGTGGACGTGCCGAATAAAACGGTTGCGTTGTAAGTGGCTATGGCTTTTGCACTGCCGAGTGCATCGGTTGGGTCTGCATGTGTCACCATAGGTACGCCTTCAAGCAGAGGCATAAATTGGGTTACTGTTAAACCAAATGCATGGAACAGAGGTAAATTCGCCATGACTACATCTTTTTCTTCGATATTTAATACATCGCGAATTTGTTTGATGTTAGCGCCAATATTGCGATGACTGATTTGTACACCCTTGGGAATCCCTTCGCTACCGCTGGAAAATAAAATAACGGCGGTTTTATCCGGATTTTGTTCGCCATGTGTAAATAAAGTTTTCAATGCAAATGCAGGCAATAATTTAATGGTTAACAGACGACAGATTTTTTCAGCAGTGGAGATTTGTTTGGCGAAATCTTCCAGATCAATCACATTGACGGATTTTAATAATTCGCGTACCTGAATATTTTTACCTTCCAGTTTTTTAATAAAACGTTCAGAGGTGAACACTGTTTTGATTTGCGCTTGTTCCAGTGCAGATAAAAATCCGGCTTCGTTGGCAGTGTAATTCAGATTGATCAAGGTTTTACTGCTCAACATCACCGCCATATTGGTAATAACACCTGCTGCACTGGTAGGTAGTAACACACCAATATTGTGTTCGGGTAATTTGGCAATACGGGATGCCATTGCGCTAGCTCCGGCAAGTGCACGATGTGCAGATAATTCTGTGCCCAGAGTGTCGATGATTGCTAATTTATTACCAACGCGTTTAGCGGTATCAATCCATTGTTTGCCGATGCTTGGCAAATTATCGATATATTCTTGCCAGGATTGTATGGATAAATCCAACACGCGGCGTTTTAATAAATCGGCTTTGGTGTTTTTATCCAATGGTTTTCCAAAAGCCACAATTAAATCGCGCTTTAATAAAGGACGATTCTGTGTTTTTAACCGGCGTGATGAGCGTGAAAATTGGCTGCCCCATAATCCGCGTAAATAGAAAGGCACAATCACCACATCGTCGTTGGCGTTTTCACAAGCACGTTCGTAACCGCGACGAAACTCACCCAGATGCCCCGTACGGCTGATGGCGCCTTCAGGGAACAAACACACCACATCACCTTTATTTAAACTTTCAGCAACCGCATCCAACGCTTTACGGCTTTGCGCACCGGATTCAATCGGAATACAACCAAATAAATCCAAAAACCATTTCAAATACCAGCGATCATAAATACTACGTAACATCACAAAACGCACGGGGCGAGGGCTTGCTAATTGCAAAATGGCCCAGTCAATCCAGCTCACATGATTACCCAGCATTAATACACCACCTTTGGATGGAATATTTTTCATGCCTTGTACCAATACTTTGTAACGTCGTGAAAAAGTAAAGGAGAAAATAAAGCGCACCATGCTTTGTGGTAATTCATAAATACAGTAACAACATCCAATGAATGCAATTGCCGCAATTATTTGCAACAAAGTTTTACTGGAGAATCCTGCGTAAGCAAACCCTACTGTCATGCCTAAAAAGGTCAGCATGGTGACATTTTGTACCCAGTTATTAGCGGCGAGTGTACGACCTAATTCATTTTCGTTAGCGTGAAATTGGATCAGTGCATTAAGTGGCACAGTAAAAATACCGCCGCAGAATCCGATAAATAAAAATGCTGCAATAAATGCACTGGTTGAATGCAGGAAAGGTAAACAAATTAAACCTAATGCAAAACCCAGGGCGCCAATTGGTAGCAGACCGGTTTCAATATAATTTTTGGAAAATCGCCCGGCAAAAATAGAACCAATCGCAATACCAATTCCGCTACAGGCTAAAATTCCTTGCACAATCATGGCATTGTCCATTGCCAATTCTTCTTTAATAAACGCCGGGAACGCAGCCAGCATAACTTGTCCTACACCCCAGAAAATTGCCAGGCCGACGACCGATAAGCGAATAACCCGACGGCGTAAAACCGGTGCCATATCTTCAGCAAATAATTTACCGGTGAAATAAGCTTTGGTAGAAAATTGTTGTTGTTTGGGTTCAGCTTCAACTGATTGGGGTAAACGATAAATCATCACGACTTCAATGATGCTGCCTAACACCAGTAACCAACCCAGTGGTGCCATGGCACGAATGACATCCGCTTCGTTTGTTGCGTTAGCAGGATAAGCCAGTTCAAAAAATATGGAGAAAACACCTATGCCCATCAAAATCGCAATCATGGATATTGCACCGACAGCGCCGTTACCTTGCGCTAAATTTTCCTTGCCAAACAAATCTTTGATATAGCCAAATTTTGCAGGTGAATAAATAGCCGCTTGTGCAGCGAGTAACAATGTCATCGCAAACGCAAACCAAAATAATCCGAGATGATAAAAAAATGTGATCAGTGATGTGAGGATTACAGCTGCCCAAGCCATCAATCGCATGACTTTGGTTTTGCGCATCACGTCGGACATAAATCCGGCAGGACTGAGTAACAAAATAAACGGAATCAACATCATGGCGTTGACTATGGCCGTTAATAAAATTTGTTGGGGGCCGTCGTAGAGTTTGAAAACGGTATTTTGAATAATGATTTTGTGTCCAAGATCCACAAACGCATTCAGGAAAACGGCAATTAAAAACGGAATCGCACCAATAAAACGAAAAATAGAAGAGGGCATATCAGTATCCTTAATTGTTATGAGCGGCCTTAGCCTAACCGCCAGCAATGTAAACACAAATTTTCTGTGTGGAGTGCTGGATGTGGATGCCAGGGGTAGTGTTATTCTAGACCAGGTTTTTCATCACCATCGTCCTGATGCGCCACCACCGGAAGAACGTCCGCCACCGGAAAATCCGGATGAGCCCGAAGTTCTGGTTTTTGTCACCATGGGAATAGTGTGCAGTTCGGTCCAGCTTTCCTTGCAGTGTTCGCAGTTAAAGGTAACGCGGGAAGTGCCAGTGCTGTATTCAGTAGCGTGTTTGATGGTTTCGGAGTTGGAATCCAGGGTTTTGTTGCCACAGAATTTACATTTGCAATAACCACTGAACCATTTTTGATAATTGCAGATTTGCACGGTTTCATCTGCCGGACAGTACCAGACGTCGTATTGAACTGAATTCAAGCGCTCTTCGCTTTGTTGTCCGGCGGAGAGGTGAGTATCTTCCCGTGCATCTGACAATAGCTCCATGATGCCGTTGCATTTTGGGCAGTGGCGTGGGCGTTCGCGGCGCCATTTGTTAAAACGCAAGAAGCCGAAAACACTGCCAAAAATACTGGCCAGAATTCCTGTTGCCCATTGCAAAAAAATCATTAATGGGTTGTTGCCGGTTTCTTTATTGATGCTGCTGGCGGTATGCAAAGGTGCATCCAGAGTCAAGTCCAGTTGAGCCGGGTCAGGACGAATCAATCGGGCTGCTTCTTCGACACCTTGTTCAATACCTCTGGCAAAGTTTCCATTTTTGAATTGCGGAATCATGACATCATCGATAATGGTTTTTGCTGTTTGGTCAAAATACTGCGGGTAACCCGCACCCAATTCGATACGCATGGCCCTATCTTCAGTCGCCACCAGAATCATGACCCCATCGTTGCGCCTTGCGTCACCTATCCCCCAATAGTTAAACAAGCTGGTCGCAAAAGGTTCAATTTCACCATTGAATCCATATCGGGTCATTGATTGTATGGTGACCACAGTCATTTCCAGATTACGTGATTGCTTTAATTCTGACAGGGTGCGGATGATGCGCTGCTCTGTTTGTTCATCAAGAATATTGGCGAAATCATTTATAAATTCTGACTCACGCGCGGGATAGTTTTGCGCAGGCAGCCATGCGGATAAAAAAAGTAACAGGAAAAACAGGGGTAATTTGAAAAGGTTCATTCTTGCCTCCATGGTGAATGTTTGATGCTGTTAACGAGCTGTCGATTGGGGGGGGCCGTCACAAGCCAGGCGCATGATAAACCAGAAAATTTAAAACCCTGCAAAATATTTTTTACTGGATGTCAACCAATCTGCATCTCCTGCGTTATACCCACCAAGCGCGCGAAAACCTAACCCATACCCAAACAAGCCTTGGAGCTTATTATGAAAAAATTAATTATCACCAGTATTGCAGCATTGAGTTTACTTGCAGGTAGTGTGTTTGCGGATGCAGATCGTTCACACAAGCGAGTCAAAAAACACCACAATCCGCCAGTCACGCGTCAGGTTGAACAAGTCAGAACCGAAAATGGATTTGAGCGGGATATGACCAAAACCAATGCCAAGGGACAAACAGCAACACGGCATACCAGTGTAGTCAATGATAAAGAAAGCAAAACCCGTACTCGCACGGTCAGTGGTACAAACTATAATGGAGGCCAGTATTCCGGCCAGCGTGTGACGCAAAAAACCGAAAATGGTTATACCCGCGATTCCACTTTTACCAACAGCCAGGGCAAAACGACGACTCGTTCCGTTGATGCGACGGTTGATAAGCAAGCGGGCACGGTGACCAAAAATATTTCTGTCACCAATCCTGAAGGTGAAACCAAAACAAAAGTGGTTGTACATCCTTTACCGGATAAGAAAGATTAATTTAAAAAAATTGTGAGAATGAATTTGAATAATCAGTGCGAATCATTAAGCCAGCTTGACGCTTTTCTTGCGAGTGTTGAACAGCGCGCTTATCGCACTGCATTATTCACCACCAAAAAGTCACAGGACGCTTTGGATATAGTGCAGGATGCAATGATGCAATTGGTGCAATATTATCGAAACAAAACAGATCAGGAATGGCCTTTATTGTTTCAGCGGATTTTACAAAATCGTATTTTGGATTGGCACAGGGCACAGAAAAAACAGAAACGCTTTTTCTGGCAGTCAACAACAACGGATGCAGACGATGACAACACTATGGATGATATGCTGCAGGTGGCTGCAGATGAACAGGAATGGAACCCGGCAGAATTAATTTTGCGTATGCAAAATATTGAGCAGGTAATTAGAGCAGTAGATCTTTTGCCATTGCGTCAACGACAAGCGTTTTTATTGCGTGCCTGGGAAGGTTTTGATCTTGAACAAACAGCGCAGGTAATGGAGTGCACAGAAGGAAGTGTGAAGACGCATTATTTTCGGGCGGTGCAGAGGTTGAGGGAGTTGTTGGGAGAGCCCTCACCCTAACCCTCTCCCAGAGGGAGAGGGGATTTGATTATGCTGCAATCGAAAAAACAAGGAGTTCGTTCCCTCTCCCTCCGGGAGAGGGCTAGGGTGAGGGCAAAAAATCTTGAAATACGAGGCAAAACATGAGTGAAGAAAAATTTAATCAATCAATTAACCATGCTTTAAATAAAAGCCTGGAAGAAATTGATGAAAAAACAAAAAACGAATTGGCATCGATTCGTCATCATGCTTTGCAATCTATCCAGCAGGAAACAGCATCTGATGTGAGTCGCAATACAGAATCTGATGTGATTATTTTATCTGCGCACCCCCTATGGAGAAATAAAAAAATCAGATCGATAGCTTTGGCTTTAGCTGCCAGTTTATTGTTAGTGGTGATTATGCCCGGTATTGTACAAAAAAATTCCGTGCAGGATTTTAGTTCAGATTTTGCACTTTACTCAGAGGTTGACCCTGATTGGTTATCGGATATGGAAATGCTTGAAGTGTTAGGAGATGACTAATGTTATTCAATAAATATTCAGTATCAATTACAAGTTTGTTGCTGACATTGATGGCAACCTCTGTTTTCGCTAATCCATCAGTACCGCTTGCATCTGAAAAATCTGAAAACAGTGAAGATGTGCCAAGTGAAGAGTTTTGGCTTTATATGGCCGAGTTTGCAGAAGATGAAGAATTGATGGAGCCAGATGTGTTGATTAATGAGAGTAATTTGAACCAACAGTCTGTCAAGGTCAGTGAAGAATTGAAAAGTTCAACGGCAAATAACTTGCCTGAAAGCAATGAGGAATCATTATGAAAAAGTTAATTTTATTATTGGCTTTATTTTGGGTGCCTTTATTTTGGACATCAAGGGCAAATGCTGATGATTTAACCTGGGAACAACTGACCCCGACGCAACAGCAGTGGTTGTCACAAATGCAAAAAAATTGGAATAATCTGCCACTGGAAGCACGTAAACGTATGCAGAAACAAGCTGACCGTTTTGCAGCTATGTCACCGGAAGAAAAAGCGGCATTAAAAAAACGTTTTAATCGCTGGCAGTCTCTGTCACCGGAACGCAAAGCGGAATTGCGTGAAATACATAAGCGCTATCAACAATTACCACCGGAAGAAAAAGCGTTGGTGCGTGAACGTATTGAAAAATTTAAAAGTTTACCGGAGGAGGAGCGCGAAGCTTTACGTGAAAAATGGCAATCATTAACACCTGAAGAGCGCAAAAAAATGCGCGAAAAATTTCGCAATATGACACCGGAACAGCGTAAGAAAATGCGTGAGCGTATGAGGAAGCGTCGTCATTAAAATAAAATCACCCCCTCCTAACCTCCCCCTTGGCAAGGGGGAGGGACTTTACTCCCTGCTTAATGCAGAGTGTGAAATTGATTCTTGCGAGAGCTTGTTCCCTCCCCTTGCCAAGGGGAGGGTTAGGGTGGGGTGAACTTCGGAGAAATTAAAAATGTTAAAAAAAATATCAATCTGTTTGTTAGTCACAATCTGCCCATTCAATACCCTTGCACAAGAAGAAAAAAATTGGGGTGCTGATTTTTCTGTGAGCACACAGCATCAGGAATATGAGCTGGTCAGTGCCGATATGCAAAATTTCATATTTTCGCCTTATTATCAAAAAGGTAATTGGGTTTTTTCGGGCAATATCCCCTGGATGAAAATAGATGGCGATTATTTTATCAATGGCAGCGCCCCGCGCATTGTCAGTCTCTGTTCTCGTTTGGCTGATACATCGCCTTTGATAATTCAGCGATTGATTAATCGTGGCCGTATTACCCAGGAGCAAATTACTCGTTGCGATCAAATCAATGATGTATTGGATGAATTGGAAGAATCCCAATCCGGGTTGGGGGATATCAGTTTGTCAGCGAACTATGTGTGGCAATGGAGTTCTGTCGACAATATGTGGACTGCTTTTGGTCTTGAATATAAAACAGATAATGGTGACTTTGAAAAAGGTATAGGCAGAGGTTCACGCGACACCAGTATGACCTTGGGAATTGGGTATCAGGGTGAAAAATGGTCGAATCATTTGGATGCCTCTTTTACCCGTGTATCGGCGACAGATTCAACCTATGAAATTGAAGATTATTCTGCCCTGGGTGCAGGTATCGCCTATTTGTTTTGGGAGCGTTTGACCTGGGGTATTGATTATCAGTTTGAACAGGCCTATCTGAAAGGAGGTGCAGATGTGAAATATTTTTCGACCTATGTTGATTGGGAAATAACAGATGCCTGGAATTTACGACTTGCTGCCAGTGATTACGATGATCTTCCCGAATATCCGCAGACTGAATATGCAGTGACTTTGGGATTTTCTTTTTAGGTTTTTTCTTTTTAGAACTTTTATTGTTCCTGTGGTCTGAATGCACTAGTATTTGCATCCTTGCCGCGACGCCTTTGCATTGAGACTACAGGACAATCTCCTTGATTATTTTTCGTTACCTCAGCCGTGATCTCCTTTATACCAGCCTGGCTGTCAGTGCCATTCTGTTGATTATTTTTTTGTCATCGACCTTCAGTCGCTTTCTGGATGATGCCGCTCAAGGCCGGCTCGCCGTTGATGCACTTTTTTCAATTATTTTGTTTCGCATGCCGCATTTGCTGGAATTAATACTGCCGCTTGGTTTTTATCTGGCGATATTGTTGGTTTATGGGCGTATGTATATTGAAAGTGAAATGGTTGTTCTGTCGTCCTGTGGTATGAGCCAGTTTCAATTGTTTGTGATGACACTGATACCTGCAACTGTCATTGCAATCATGGTGGGTTTGTTCAGTTTTTGGTTGAGCCCACTGGGGGCGTCGTTAACAGAAAGAACCTTGGCAGAACAACGTAATCGCAGTGAGTTTGAAAGTTTGCAAGAAGGACGATTTCAGGCAATCGCTCAAGGTCGTGTGATGACTTACGTTGAAAATGTCACCGATAATAGTCAACTGCAAAAAGTATTTGTTGCACAGCAGGGAGGTCCGAACAAATCGGTAGTCGTCATTGCTGATTCCGGGCAACAAAAATTAAAAGAAGAATATGGTCAACGTTATTTGATTTTGCAGCAAGGTTATAGTTACGAAGGGCGCCCGGGAACCAGTGATTTTAAAATTACCGGGTTCAGCGAATGGGGGCGATACCTGCCTCCGGCGGCTAGCGTTGCTGATCTGGATTTTGAATCCGATGCAAAACCCACCAGTGAATTACTTACCGTTCAATCTCTTGAAAACCAGGCTGCTTTGCAATGGCGAATCGCTATGCCGCTGATGGTTTTTATTGCGACCTTGATGGCTGTGCCATTGAGTAAAACCAATCCACGTCAGGGACGTTATTTTAAAATGCTACCGGCGATTTTGATTTATGTTTTCTATCTGACTTTTTTGCTGAATGCTAACAGTAAAATGATGAAAGGGAAGCTGGATCCTGATCTGGGCCTGTGGATTATCCATCTGATTTTTTTATTGATTGCGTTGATGATTTTCAATTGGCGAAAAATATCCTCGATGTTTTCTTTCACTCGAGGTGCCGCCCATGCATAAGATTACCCGTTATGTATCGCGCACTGTGTTCATGGCGATTATTGCAACATTATTGGTTATCAGTTCATTGGATTTTGTATTCGGACTGATCGGTCAATTAAAAAATGTCAGTGAAACTTATACAATTACCGAAGTTGTGATTTATATGGCACTGATAATGCCTGGCCATATTTATGATTTTATTCCTTATGCTTGCTTGATTGGTGTGCTGGCCGGTTTGGGTTTGTTGGCGAGCACCAGTGAGTTAGTTATTATTCGTTCGGCGGGTGTTTCGGTTGCGCGTATAGTCTGGATGGCATTGCGACCTGCGTTTTTGTTTATTTTGGCTGCATTATTAATAGGCGAATTTGTTGCACCTTATGCTGAAAGGACGGCGGAAGCTCGCAAGGATTTTTTACGTCACAATTGGGTAAAGCCTTTGCCGGAAAATGTCTGGAGCCGTGAATCAGGCAATTTTATGTATGTTGAGGCAGTGAGGCCTAATGGCATATTGCAAGGTATTACCCGCTATCAATTTGATGAACAGCATCAATTATTGTCGGCAAGTTATACAGAAAGTGCGAATTACGACAATGGAAAATGGAAAGAACACAATATTTTAGTGTCGCAGGTCGATGCAGAAAAAGGATTGATTCACAGCCATATTGAATCGCGTGATTGGGAAACCAATATGACACCACAATTATTCAATATTCTGGCATCGGAACCGGATGAGTTGTCCATGCGTGATTTACATTATTACGTTAATTATCTTGAACAGCAGCAACTTTCCGCTTCCAGTTACAGCGTTGCATTTTGGCAAAAATGTTTGCAACCGCTGGCAATTGCCAGTCTGGTATTGATTGCAATCTCGTTTATTTTTGGTCCCTTGCGTAGTGTCACCATGAGCCAGAGAATTTTTTCGGGTGTTGTGATTGGTGTGGTGTTTTTATTGCTGCAAAAATTGCTTGGGCCTTCAAGTCTGGTGTTTGGTTTTGCCCCTATGGTTGCGGTATTAATTCCTATTATCTTGTGTGTGTTTATCGGTATTGTGTTGTTAAGGCGCGCAACCTAGGCTTGAATCTTCTTAAATAGGCCTAAATAAAAAGACGCTAACAAATTCCTGTTGTTAGCGTCTTTGGATGAGTGACTATTTACAGATTGTTTATCTTTCGCGCTCTATTCTGCGTCCACCTTCCTCTCCACCGCGTCTTGTTTCCATTCTTGATTCAGTGCGCTGGTGCTCCATGCGTGGTTCCCGTTGGGGTCGCTCAAAACGATTATTGTTTGAATCGTTACGGGCGTTGTTTGAATCATTGCTGCGAATAATCTGGCGTGGTGTGCGTTCATTATTTTGTTGGCGATTATCAGTTGATTCGCGACGGGAAAAACGAGAATCATGTTGTGCCGACTCTCTGATAACTTGCTGTTGTTGTCTCGTTTCAAAACGGTTTTGTGAATGGGTTGGTCGATTTGTCTGGTTGGATTGAATTTCCCGTCCAGTATTCCGATTGCTTCGATCAACGGGTGATGAATTCTCGGTGCGAATATTTCCAGCTGTTTGGGAAGAATCTCTATGTTGATTTTGACGTTCAGCCATACGAGCGCGAAGCGCATCAGATCTGTTTTCAAAAACCTGATTGCGATTATTTTCTCTGGATTGATCATTACTTCTGTTGATGCCACGAGCTTCATTATTGCGTGAGTCGTTATTAAATCGATTAGCCTGACGCTCGCGATCCGGGTTCTTGCTGTAAACACCGGCTCTGTCCCGTGCTTGTTGGCGGTCATCCCATGAATTGCGTCTGGGTTCCCTGTTGCTTTGGTAACGATTGCGCACAGGTTCGTTGTAATACGCCACGCCACGGCGATGTGCCGGATTGTGGTTCCAGTGTCTTGCACCTTTGTAGTGTGCCAAATATCGGCCTGTGTAGGCATGACGATGATGGTAATAATCCCTGTGATGGTGATGGTCTATAACCACTACGCGACGGTTACGCCAATGACAGCTACTGAAATGGAAGCTTGGGCCTATATAAACACGTGGTCCCCAGTAAAAACTGCCGGAAAAATAAACCTGGCTCGAATATCGGTGCCAATAAACCGGTGGGTAATCAGCCCACCACCAAGGGCCATAAACAACACGGGTATCGTAGACAGGGACATAAACCACACGTTCAACAGCAGGCTCAATCATAATAACCCTGTCTTCACGTACCACTTTTACATGATCGGTATTTTGCAAATTTCCAGCTGCATAAGCTTTATCGCGAAGATTTTGGATGCTATCCATGACGCGCCCTTCATCTTCAAGGAATGCGTCACCCAATTGTTGGGTCCAGTTCAGATCTTCACTCATGCGTTTCAATACATCCGGGAAGGCGACCAGAGCTTTTACGCTGGGATCCCAATTTTTATTTTCGGCAGCATTGACCGCCGCTTCACCACTGAGGCGGCTGCTTTGCACCCAGCGATCCGCTTCGACCACTTCAAGAGGGTAAGTCGATGCAATCAAAACATGCGACAGTAAACTATCCGGATAAAGTGCTATTGGTGCCAGAAGGGAATCCAACTGTTGCTGGCTAAATGCAGGCTGGCTGGACTCATAAGTTCGGCTTTGCGATTCAGCCTGGGATGTTGAGCAACCCACTACGGGAATCAGCAAGGAAAGAGTTAGTACATAGCGGATGGACGATTTCATATAAACGCCTCTTTAAATAGAGCACCCATTGTGCCTCATCATCAGGCTAGGTGATATGAGCTTAACCTTGCCTGAATTCCCTGCGCCCTAGATAATGCGCACCACGCAAAAATAAAATGAGATAACTGAATGCCGGATGTGGAATTTCAATTAAAGGGTAGCGCCATTACTTTGGTTGTATTGGCTATTACCCGTTACAACGCCAAAAATCTTGCCAGAGAATTACAGGAAAAAATTGATCAGGCACCACAATTTTTTGCCAACTCGCCAATACTGATTAACCTCGACAAATTGGAAAACCCTGCTGATTTAAAAAAACCTGAATCTTTATTAAAAGATTGTCGTGAATTGGGTTTGCAACCCCTGGGTTTTAGCGGCGTCCCTGAATCTTTGCAAAATACGATAAAAGCAACCGGATTACCGATACTGGCAACCCCCAGTGAACGCGCCTTGAAAATTCCCAAAGCACCAACAGAGATACAAATTGAACGTGTGGTTGAAACCGTTGTGGAAACAGTTATTGAAGAAAAACTGGTGCAGCGTCAGAGCAAGATTGTTACGCGCCCAATTCGATCTGGCCAACAAATATATGCAGAAGGTGCGGATTTAATTGTGCTTTCACAAGTCAGTGAAGGTGCTGAAGTGTTGGCGGATGGCAACATCCATGTTTATGGCAGTTTGCGAGGTCGTGCTTTGGCAGGTGTTAAAGGCGATGAAACAGCAAGAATTTTTTGTCAGCATCTGGAAGCTGAACTGGTGTCAATTGCGGGAAATTTTATGTTGCAGGATTCTTTACCAAAAGATCTGCATAAAAAATCTGCGCAAATTTCGCTGCAAGGTGACAAGGTTTTGGTGGAAGGGCTGGCGGGTTAAATATTTTAGATACCCTCCCGGCCTCCCCCTGAGAAGGGGGAGGGTTAGGGTGGGGTCAGGTTTTTCAAAAAAATTAATTTATTTTTCATTTATTTATTTGAGGAGTTTTTACCTTGGCTAGAATTATCGTCGTAACATCAGGTAAAGGTGGCGTAGGTAAAACCACCACCAGCGCAGCTATTGCTACTGGTTTGGCAATGCGTGGTCACAAAACAGTGGTGATAGATTTTGATGTGGGCCTGCGTAATCTGGATTTGATTATGGGTTGTGAACGCCGGGTCGTTTATGATTTTGTGAATGTGATCAAGGGCGAGTCAACACTTAATCAAGCGATGATTAAAGATAAACGTACAGAAGGTTTGTATATTCTGCCAGCCTCACAAACACGAGATAAAGATGCTTTGAGTCGCGAGGGCGTTGAAAAAGTAATTAACGAATTGAGTAAAGATTTTGAGTTTATTGTGTGTGATTCACCCGCTGGTATTGAAACGGGCGCGTTGATGGCACTGTATTTTGCAGATGAAGCAGTAGTGGTGACTAACCCCGAAGTGTCTTCGGTACGCGATTCAGATCGCATTTTGGGTATTTTGCAAAGCAAATCGCGTCGTGCAGAACAAAGTTTGGAGCCTATCAAAGAACATTTGTTATTGACCCGCTACAACCCGGCACGTGTTGAAGCAGGCGAGATGTTAAGTGTTGGCGATGTTGAAGAAATACTGGCAATTCCTTTGCTGGGTGTTATTCCGGAATCAGAAGCTGTACTAAAAGCATCTAATCAGGGAACACCGGTTATTCTGGATAACGATTCACTTGCAGGTCAGGCTTACAATGATGCAGTTGACCGATTGTTAGGAAAAGAAATGCCACATCGTTTCCTTGAGGCTGAAAAGAAAAGTTTCCTGAAGCGTTTGCTGGGAGGTAAGTAGTGAGTATTTTTGACTATTTCAAAAAGAAAAATGCAAACTCTTCTGCGTCTATGGCGAAAGAACGTTTGCAGATTATCGTTGCACATGAACGTCGTAATCGCGGTAAAAATCAACCGGATTTTTTACCGCAAATGCAGGAAGAAATCCTCGCGGTGATTCGTAAATACGTCAATGTCAGCGCTGATCAGGTATTTGTCAAAGTGGACAATACTGATAACTGTTCGGTGTTGGAATTGAATATTACTTTGCCGGAGTGACCTGGCGTTGAATGATTGACATAAAAAGGGGCATAAATATGGCTCCTTTTTTATTTGTGGGAAGATCAGCTCCTCCCTTTGAAAAAGGGAGGCGGGGGAGGGATTTTAAATGGTTGAATCTTCTGAGTTTTTAAATCCCCTAGCCCCCCTTTTTCAAAGGGGGGAATTAGATTACGAAATTAAATAAATTTCAGGTAAAAAGATATGGCAAACACTTTTCTAATCGGCGGTAATGGCAACCAACAAGTGCATTTGAATTTGCGTATGGGCAATCGTCATGGATTAATCGCAGGTGCAACCGGTACCGGTAAAACAGTTACCCTGCAAGTCCTGGCAGAAGGTTTTGCCAAAGCGGGGGTGCCGGTGTTTATGGCTGATATTAAAGGAGACTTATCAGGATTGGCCTCTGCAGGAAAACCGCATCCAAAAATTGATGAACGGATTCAAACCATCAAAATTGAAAATTATCAACAACGCATGTTCCCTTGTGTGTTTTGGGATTTATACGCGAAAAAAGGCCACGCGGTACGTGCGACTTTGTCAGATATGGGCCCGCTGTTACTCTCGAATTTTTTTCAATTAAACGATACTCAAACCGGTGTGCTCTACGCTGCGTTTAAAATTGCCGATGATCAAGGCTTGTTGATGTTGGATTTAAAAGATCTGCAAGCCATGCTGAATTGGATGAAAGACAACAGCAAAGAATTGGAAGGCGAATACGGCGGCATGAGTGATGCCAGTATTGCTGCCATTCAACGCCGATTGATGATGTTGGAGCAGGAAGGCGCTGATAACTTTTTTGGCGAGCCTGCACTGGATTTACAACATCTGATGCAAGTGACTCTGGAGGGTACAGGTGTTATCAATATCCTCGATGCAACTACCCTGATCAATCAACCAAAACTCTATTCAATATTTTTATTGTGGTTGATTTCTGAATTATTCGAAAACCTGCCAGAGCAGGGTGATGCCGATCAACCCAAAATGGTGTTTTTCTTCGATGAAGCCCATTTGTTATTTAACGATGCTCCCAAATTGTTGATTGAAAAAATTGAACAGGTTGTACGTTTGATTCGATCCAAAGGTGTGGGCATTTATTTTATTTCCCAAAGCCCTGCCGATATTCCTGATTCTGTGCTGGGGCAATTGGGTAATCGCGTGCAACATGCATTGCGGGCGTTTACACCCAAAGATCAACAAGCCGTGAAAATTGCCGCGCAAACTTTCAGGTCCAATCCAGCATTTTCAACTGAATCAGTCATTACTGAATTGGGGATTGGCGAGGCATTAGTGTCTGTGTTGGATGACAAAGGCACACCTACACCAGTCGAAAGAATATTAATCGCACCACCAGCATCACGCATAGGGCCGCTGTCAGACGAAGAGCGTGCGCAAGTTATGTCGCGTTCGCCTTATAAATCTATTTATGACAAAGCAGTGGATAGAGAATCCGCTTATGAAATTCTGAAAGGCCGTATTGCAACTGAACAACAAGTATTGGAAAAGCAAAAAATTCAGGAACAAATTCGCCAGCAACAGGAAAAAGAATTCAAAGACGCGCAAAAGCAGCAAGAACAATTACGCAAACAACAAGAGCAAATGCAAAAACAGCAGGAGCGTGAACAGCGCCAGGCTGAGCGCAGCAGCAGTAAACGTGAATCCGCTGTCGAAGCTTTTGCAAAAAGTGCAGCACGCGCCGTCGGCTCAAGTGTTGGCCGACAAATTGTCCGCGGTATTTTGGGATCACTATTAGGTGGACGACGTTAAACAATGGCTATTCGATTTATTTCAGTCAATATAGAGAGGGATCGTCATATTGATAAAATCCAAAAGCTGATACAAAAGGAAAATCCGGATGTTATTTGCTTTCAGGAAGTCATGCAGGACAAAGCGCAGACCATAGCATCAGCTTTTGGGTACTTTTGTCTGTTTACTCCGACTACGCGTCATGAATTGGTCGATGATCAATGGGAAGGTATTGCCATACTTTCGCGATTTGCTTTTTATGACATCAATCTGCACCAGTACGCTGGCCCTAGCGAAATACCTGCCGTTTTTACCAAGTTTCCCGTATCGGTTTTGCATCAAACGCGCCGTTACATAGTACAGCTGGTGGAACTTCGCATTGAAGATAAAATCTATCGATTTGCCAACACCCATTTCACCTGGTCACGCGATGGTCAAGCCGATGATTATCAACGGCAAGATGTGCAAAAAATGCTGAACTATTTAAAAGCTTATCCATCATTTGTTTTATCCGGCGATTTCAATGCACCCCGTGGCCGCGAAATTTTTTCAACAATCGCCGAATGTTATAAAGATAATATTCCTGCCCATTATGAAACAAGCCTGGACAAAGATTTGCATAGATGTGGTTACTTGCCCTATATGGTCGATGGATTATTCTCAACCCCTGACTACAAAATCCGCGATGTGGAATTGGTATTTGGTGTGAGTGATCATGCTGCGGTTAGAGCGGTTGTTGATATTTAATAATTTGTAAAACCTTACCCCCTCCTAACCTCCCCCTTGGCAGGGGGAGGGACTTTACTCCCTACTTTTTGCGGAGTGAAATTGTGTTCCCTCCCCTGCCAAGGGGAGGGCTAGGGTGGGGTAAGGCTTCTAAAAAGGTTCCCAATGACTCAAACACAACCCAAAATTTTAATCATCGAAGACAATCGCGAGATTCGTATCTCCGCGCAATTTGTATTGGAAGATGCTGGCTTTCAATTAATTGAAGCCGATAGCCCTGCATCAGCAAAAAAAATATTGGCGCAACAAAAACCGGATTTAATGTTGTTGGATATGAATTTCGGCATGGATACGACTTCTGGTGAAGAAGGTTTGGATTTTTTGCGTTGGTTGCAGCAACAATCATTCGATACTCCAGTGGTTGCTATGACGGCTTGGTCTAACACTGAGTTGGTAGTAAAAGCCATGCAATTAGGTGCAGGGGACTTTGTTGAAAAGCCCTGGAACAATCAGCGTTTGATTCAAGTGTTGCAACAACAATTGCGTTTGCAACAACTCAATCGAAAAAATCGTGCCTTGAGTCAGCAATTGGAAAAATCCACACCGCAATTGGTTTGGCAGAGTGAATCCATGAATCGCTTGATGCAACAACTGGAAAATGTTGCAGCCACTGATGCCAATATTTTATTCACCGGCGAAAATGGCACAGGTAAAAGTCAGCTGGCGCATTGGATTCATTTGCATTCTGCTCGTGCCGATCAAGCTTTTATATCCGTTAACATGGGTGCAATTCCAGAAGCCTTGTTCGAAAGTGAAATGCTCGGCCATAAAAAAGGCGCATTTACTGACGCACGTGAACAACGTATTGGTCGTTTTGAATTGGCAAAATCAGGGAGTTTGTTTTTGGATGAAATTGCCACAATTCCCTTTAGCCAACAGGCAAAATTATTGCGAGTATTGGAAACGGGTGAATTTGAAATGCTGGGTTCAAGTCAAACCCAGCAAGCAAACGTCAGAATTATCAGTGCGACTAACGCGGACTTTACGCAATTAATTGCAGATGGCAGTTTTCGTCAGGATTTATATTATCGGCTTAATACGCTTGAATTTCGTGTGCCTGCATTGCGTGAACGGCGTGAGGATATCGCACTACTTGCGAATTTTTTCCTCAATAAACATGCACAGGCTTATCGAAAACCGGACTTAAAGTTATCACCTGATGCGATTAAATTATTGGAAGCTTACGATTGGCCCGGTAATATTCGTGAATTAAGCCATGTGATAGAACGTGCAGTTTTATTGAGCCGCGATGCAATTCTTAATTCAGATTCATTGATGCTGTCATCAAAAAGCAAAGCTACGAATAGTGAGCCCAATTTGGCTTTTATGACTCTGGATGCGGCGGAATTACATCTGATTCAACAGGCGCTGCAAGTATCAGAGGGCAATAAACAGCGAGCCGCTGATATGCTGGGTATCACCAAATCCTCTTTGTATCGCAGGCTGGAAAAATATGGCCTGGCGCTCTGATTCTTTGGAATCCAGTTTAAAATTATTCTTTGCGTTAATTGTGGTAACGCAATTGGTTTGTTTGGCTATTTTGTGGAACCTATTAATCGCATGGCAGTACGGATTATTAGTGGCTGCGCTTATTCTTGTCGATTTTCTTGTTTTCCGTTTTATCTATCAGAAGTATTTATCTATATTTAACCGTATCAATATTCAATTGGATGCGCTGCAACAACAGGATTATTCACTTTCGGCAAAACCGGTTTTTAGTCAGGGTTGTGTTGGTGAACTGCACCGTCAGTTGGATCTATTAAGTGAAAAATTACAAAAGGATAAGCGCCATCAAGATGAGCAACCTTTTTTGCTCTATCGCTTGATTGATCAACTTAATACACCTATTTTGGTGTTTGACCATAGGTTGCAGTTAAATTATGCCAATAACGCTTTTTCGAGTTTATTTAACCAGCCATGGCAAACTTTGCGTCACGCATCACCGGGGTTGTTGGGTTTGGAAACAACACCCGAATGGCGATTTGTCGAGTCTGAAAAGGCGCAGCAATGGCAAATTCGTCAAAGTAGTTTTATGGATCAAAATCAGAATTACACGCTGTTGGTGTTTATCAATATTCAATCGGTATTGCGTGAAAGTCAGTTGCAAGCCTGGCAACAAATTATTCGCGTTCTCGGCCACGAAATTCGCAATTCATTAACACCTGTTTCTGCCTTGACGCAAAGTCTGCAAAGCCGTTTGTCTGGCGAGCGAGATCAACAAGCCTTGTCATTAATCAGTGAGCGCTGTCAGCATTTGCAGGACTTCGTCAGCCGTTATGCTGAATTGCATAAACCCTTACAAATAAAACCGGAATGGATAAAATCCGAATCAATTTTTCAAACCCTCACACAATTATTTCCTGATGCAGAATTACAAGCCAAAGGTTTGCATTTGGAGCTTTGGGCGGACCCGGTTTTATTGCAGCAAGTGCTGATTAATTTAATTAAAAATGCGATGGAAGCCGGCAGCCCTATTAATTCAATTTAAATATTTTTTAATGCAAATACTCAATATCACGACATTCGGGTTGTAGTTGCAGGCCAGGGCATAGCCAATATTGATAATCTATTTGTGCCTTTCTACAGCACCAAATCCCAAGGGCAGGGCATAGGGTTAAGTTTAAGCCGTCATATTGTCGAACAAATGGGCGGCAAATTAAGTTTGACCAATAATCTTCATTCTTCTGGTGCGACTGCATCTATTGTCCTTCAGCGTCATAGCTAGCCTGAAATGAATAGATCGGATTTCAGACACGCCGTAAATACATCCCTGTAGGCTTGACGAAAAAATCCCTTTTTTCGACAGTCTGAAATCCGATCTATTCATTTCTTCCGGAGATCTGAATTATCGTCCGATTTCGGAATCCGGCGTCCGGTTTTGAAAATCATCTGCTTTTTAATTCGACATTTTCCCGTTAAACCCAGAAAAATCGGTGAACTGAAGATTGGCATAGTCTTTGTAATCTACCAATCAAATAGATGTTGGTAGATCTGAATGGATATTGCAAAACCCCAATCAAAATCGCTGATCAAAAAATCTTATTTGATCGGGTTGTTGATATTCATTGCACTGGCATTTTTGCTGTTGCTGGTAACAGGATCGGGTGCGAGTGTAAAAGTTGAGCGCAATCAATTGTTGCTGGGGAAAGTTCAACGCGGAAATTTACAAGTGACTGTGGAAGGTTACGGGGTTTTGCGCTCGGATAAGCAAACACTGATTACCGCATTAACAGCGGCGACTGTTGAAGAGGTTTTGTTGCGCTCCGGAGCTGAAGTCGAAGCCGATAGCGTCATCATGCGTTTGAACAATCCGGAAGTCTTGCAAGAAGTAGAAGCGGCCAATATGGCCTTGATACAAGAACAGGCCAATTTGCGCCGTTTAAAATTAAGTAATCAGCGGGAATTGCTGGCTGAGCAATCCAACCTTGCGGATTTAACGGCATCGTTCAAAACAGTAGAGCTGCGTGCAAACGCAGAAAAAGGTTTGGCGGGTGGTGCCGTTTCTATGTTGGCTTACCAAACCACTTTATTGCAATTGGAACAAATGCAGCAACGGGTTGCTCTGCAAACAAAAAGAGTAGAGCAACTGCAAGAGGTATTTAGCGAGGCCATTATTATTCAGCAGGAACAAATTAATCGTGCTAATGCGCAATTACAGCAAGTGCAACAGCGTGCGGATAAATTAATTGTCAGAGCTGGTATTAAAGGCGTATTGCAGCGTTCGCCAGTTGAATTGGGGCAGAGTGTCGCAGCGGGGCAGGAATTAGCATTGGTTGGCAGTGATAAAGATTTAAAAGCGTTGATTCGAATTTCTCAATCGCGAGTAGATCAAATAAAACTTGGGCAACCCGCCACAATTAATACTCGCCGCGAACAGGTTGCCGGAAAAGTCTCGCGTATTACACCAGAAGTTCGCGATGGCACAATTGAAGTAGAAGTTCTATTTACTGAAGGTGTCCCTGCATCCGCCAGGCCGGAATTAAATGTAGACGCTGAAATTTATACGGCTGATATAAAAAACACCTTATTTATCGAGAGGCCGGTCAACGTACAAAATCATTCGGCGGCTTCGCTCTTTAGTTTGACTGAGGATAAAAACACTGCGACCTTGCAAGAATTTAAATTTGGTGCGGAATCAGGAAAATATATTCAGATTCTTGAAGGTGCAAAGGAAAATGATGTGGTGGTCTTGTCGGATATGAAACATATTCAGGATGCAACCGAAATTACATTGTTGTAAGCGAAACTGTAGGTTGGAAGAGCGAAGCGACTTCCGACATTGTCGATGTCAATAATGGTGATGTGTCGGAAGTCGCTACGCTCTTCCAACCTACGCGAATAATTTTTATATAAAATTATCAAGGTATTGATTGATGTTAACTCTGCGTGCATTTATTGGTTTATCTCTATTATTGGCAGCGATCAGTTTGGTTGTTACGGCCATCTATATGTTTATAAAACCGCACAATCAATGGATCGTTATCACCCACATCTTTACCGGTTTCTGGTTGTTTATGTTGTTGGGGTTTCATATTAAAAATAATGTTAAACCCTTGGGTAATTATTTATTTAAAAAGCACAATCGTTTTGGTTACCTTATGCCGTTGTTAAGTCTGTCTGTTGCGCTGGTGATGTTGGTAATGTTTTATCGTGAAGCCGAGCCTTTTAAGTCACTCTATGTTTGGTCGCAACAAATGCGTACCAATGTGAATCAAGCTGAACAGGAGCAACAGGTTTTCACTCTGCATCAACTTAAACCTGATAATGCCAAGGGTTTGTCTTTTTCACTGGAATTTAAAAAAGGCCAGAATTTTATGTGGCCACAATATGCCTTTTGGTTGGAAACCATCGACGGAAAATTTATCCAGCCTTTGTATATCACGCAAAAATTGGCGGGTAATGGGTTTGCCAATAAAGTCACTAAAAAAGATCCGGGTCGTGTTTTTACCGAAAATCCCTTTACAACGGGTGAAGATGAAAATTCAATTTTTGCCTATGAATGGGACCCTGCCACCAAGGATAGCCGCATGAGGCCGGAATCCTTACCTGTGTTTTTACATGCATTAGGTATCCAATCGAAAACCGGTCAGTTTTTTCCGGAAAATATACCACCGGAAATGGATGCCTACGCAGGTGCGACCTTTATGGATAATTTTGTGTTAGGTTCACAGGCTATGTCTGAATTACCAAAGCAATTTAAACTGCGTTTTGAGATTAACCAATCATTTGATTTTAACGATTATTATTCGAGTGATCGTTTCCCCGATGATGCCATCTATTCAGGTGATGGCTATTCAGCACAGCCATCAGTCATTTATGAAGTGCAGATAGATTTGGACAATCCGCAACCTATTTATCTTATGCGTTTAATTGGCCATGGTCACCACTCAGGAAAAGACGGCAATATTTATTCCGATATTAGTCAACTGACAACAGCAAAAAATATAGTTGACCGTATTTTGGTGGAAGTAAAACCAACTGAAAGTGTTAAATAGAAGCACTGTAGGTTGGAAGAGCGCAGCGACTTCCGACATTTACATTTTCGTTAATTTAAAGATTTTTGGAAGTCGCTGCGCTCTTCCAACCTACGAGAAATTTATATTACAAAGGAATCATCATGCAACTAACCTTACAAATGAAAGGCATAACCAAAGTTTATGCAACCGACGAAATGTATACCCATGCATTGCGTGGAATTGATTTGGATATTTACAAAGGTGATTTCGTATCGGTTTGTGGTCCATCAGGTTGTGGTAAATCAACACTGCTGTCGTTATTGGGATTATTGGATATGCCCACCAGCGGGCAGTATTCTATTGAGGGTAAAGATGTTAGTAATCTGAGTTTGAGTGAAGCCGCCAGCATTCGCAATGAAAAAATTGGTTTTATCTTTCAGTCATTTAATTTGATTGATGAATTATCCGTTTTTGAAAATATTGCTTTGCCGCTTCGGTATCGTCAGAAAAAGATCAGTGAAACTGATATAAAAAATCGTGTCATGGAATGTCTGCAAATTGTTGACATGACCCATCGCGCTCAACACAAACCCAATCAATTATCTGGCGGACAACAGCAACGTGTTGCAATTGCCCGCGCATTGGTGGGCAATCCAGCATTACTGTTAGTTGATGAGCCCACCGGTAACCTGGATTCCCGAAATGGCGATGCTGTAATGGAAATGCTGCAACAACTCAATGCAAAAGGCACGACACTCTGTATGGTAACCCACGACCCCCGTTACGCTGATATGGCTACGCGTAAATTACATTTGTTAGATGGCCAAATTATCGATGCGCAACATTTGCAGGTAAATGAGTGATCCGCATCAGAGATTTTATAAACGCATGGCATTCGCTAGGCAAAGCGAAAATCTATGCGACCACAATTGTGCTGACGCTGGGCATAACGCTCGGTGCTTTGGTCGCCATGTTTAATTTGAATTATCAGGTGTTGATTAAGCCCTTGCCTTATCCCGATCAGGATCGTTTGTATCTGTTGCGGGGCGATGCATTTACCAATGGTCAATTGGATTTGGCGAATATGTATCCCTATCCGGTAGCAGTGGAAGCCTACAAAAAAGCCGGTGATTATTTTGAAGAGTTTGCATTGGTCTATTTTGGAACTGATGTAGTTCGCAGTTTTACTGATACACCTTTGGTGAATACCAGTTATGTTACACCGGAGTATTTATCGCTGGTAAATGTTTCCATGACCATGGGGCGCAGTTTCACTAAAGACGAAGGATTTGAAGCACACAATCCGGTCGCTCTTATCAGTTACGAAACCTGGCAGACATTATTTAATGCACGTGCAGACGTACTCAACGAAACTATTCGATTTGGTGAAATCGAGTTTTCCATTATAGGTGTCACTGCAAAAGATTTTATTGAACCGCAATTAATGGGACCAGGGCGATTGACCCAGGTTTGGTTGCCTTGGGATTACAATTTGGTCCCACCCAGATACAGAGGTTGGGGATATTTTAATATCAATCAATATCTGGTGGGGAAAATTCAGTCCGGGCAATCGGCATCACAGGTTGAAAAATCCATAACCAATTATTTAAACGGTAAATTTGTTGAAACAGTTGCTGGTTGGGCTTCTTTTGAAGGCAGTAGTATAGATTTCAAATTGATCAGTTTTGGCGAAATTATTTTAGGCAATAGCAAAACGGCTGTGTTTCTATTGTTTGCGGGTACTTTGGTTTTGTTGCTGATTGCTTGCGCCAATATCACCAATCTGATTTTGGCGAGAACCGCCAATCAACAGCGCAATATGGCG
Organism: uncultured Cellvibrio sp.; assembly: GCA_965650675.1. Classification (GTDB taxonomy): domain Bacteria; phylum Pseudomonadota; class Gammaproteobacteria; order Pseudomonadales; family Cellvibrionaceae; genus Cellvibrio. The sequence continues at coordinate 7,060 of CBFGPN010000024.1, read as the reverse complement.
ATTAAAGCCGTGTTGGGCGCAAGGCAATCGCATTTGTTTTACTCGTTATTGAGCGAAAAAATACTCTTGCTGTTACCGACCTTGGTGTTGTCATTGATTGTTGCCTTGAGCGCTATTGAGTTATTACAAGTTTCAACACGCAATTTGTTGCCGCGATTGGATGAATTGTATTTAACATCCACCAGTTTGCTATTCGCAGTGGTCAGTGTTTTATTCCTGGCTTTTATATTTGCGACTATTGTCAGTCGACAAATTAACTACAACAAACTCAACTCGCTTTTGCAATCCAGTGGCAAGGGTACGGGGATTCAAATATCCGATTCTGTTCGGAAATTTTTGATCATGATGCAAGTCATGTTCACCACAATTCTGGTTTCTGCCAGCCTGCATATTTTGCAGCAGTCTATTCGCAATATTAACCAGCCCCTTGGTTTTGTTACTCAGGATCTTTATCAGGTTATTTTAGATAGCGGCACACAGGTTAATAGGCCGGCTGCAGAGCAAAAAAATAATATGCAGGCTATACATGAACGACTGTTGGCACATCCGAAGATAAAAAATGCCAGTGTTACCAGTGATTTTCCTATTCGCTCGGACAAAATTGTTGCCTGGTTTAGTTATTTATCGGTTGATCCCGGTTTTATAGATCAACATCAGGCATTGCTAACATTGGTGGATGAACACTATTTGGATTTGTTAGGTGCAGACTGGTTGCAAGGTCGAAGGTTTACATTGGAGGATCGTCAAACCGAAGCCACGGTTATTATTGTCAATCAAACTTTCGCGCGTTTGTTGCAGCCCGATGCTGATGTTATGCACAAGCGATACTACTGGTTGAATAGCGACAAGCGTGAATTTCCATATGAAATTGTTGGAATCATTCGCGATTTTAATTTGCCCGGTCGCGCAGAAATTCCTCGCGTATTCGTGCCACAAACCAGTGCTCGTTCTCCAACATCATTGTTGCTCCAGAAAAAGCCCAATCAAATTATCAGCAAAAGCGATATCAACGAGCTGATGGCAAGTGTGAATAGTCAATACAAGGTATCTGAGTTGCGCAGTATGGATCGCGCACATCAGGAACTGGTTGCCGGTGATAGTCTCTCTGCAACAATTACGTTTGTTTTATGTTTGTTGGCGCTAGGGCTTGCTGGCATAGGTATTTATGCTGTGTTGAGTTACACAGTGCAATTGCGACAATTTGAGATGGGTATTCGCATGGCGATTGGTGCTACTCCATTAAAAATACTGCTGCAAATTTTTATGGATAATCTTAAACCCGTGATCCTGGGTTTGCTGGTCGCGGCTTTGGTGTTGATTGCATTAATGTTTTCCATAGACCAAACAAGATTAAATTTATCGACAACTCCTTTAGGTTGGTGGTTACCGCCACTATTAATTTTAGGTTTAATCGCAGCAACATCTTTGTTGTCAGTTTGGCATTTGATTAGCAAACCAGCCAATCACATTTTACGTGGAGAATAATAGTGACCCTTCAGGATTTTAAAACGGCCTTTCATTCTTTATCCAAAGCCAAGGGATATGTTTTTACTATTGTGTTGACCCTGGGTATTACTCTGGGCGCTCTGGTGGCCTTGTTTAATTTAAATTATCAATTGTTGGCAGCGCCTTTGCCTTATCCGGATGCCGATCGTTTGGTGGTATTAGAATCCCAGCAATTTGAAAAAGGTAAACCAACGAATATTTCTGCTTCACCCTATCCTCTGGTGATCGAAACCTATAAACAGAAAGACGAATATTTTTCACAGAAAGCCATTTTGTCTTACACCAATTCCATTGAACGCCGTTGGCCCGGCAGCCCTGTGTTGACCACTATTTCCACTACACCGGATTTTTTTAACATGCTGGATGCACCTATGGCCAAGGGCCGTAGATTTAGTGCAGAAGAAGATCTCGATAGCATGATGCCGGTGGCAATTATAAGTCATGAGGCGTGGCAACAATATTTTCAAATGGATTCTGATGTTATAGGCAAAACACTCAACATAATGGAAATTGATTTTAAAATTATTGGCGTATTGGCTGAAGGTTTTGTCGAACCGGAATTGCTGCATAGAGGCTGGAAAACAGACGTCTGGCTGCCTATGGATTACGATGACGTTGTGGGAGAGTTAAGAAAGAATTGGCGAGTTAGTCCGCGTAGAACTTTTATTGCAGGCAAACTGGAAAGTGGTGTTGTCAGGAAATTAGCTGAGCATCAAATTAATCACCAATCAGCACAGCGCTTCAAGGAACAGATGCAAGCCATTAACGAAAACCCTGATGTGGAATTGTCAGTTTCACTGGTACCTTTTGCAGAGGCTATAAAAGGCGATTCATCTAAACAAAGTTTAATGATGCTGGCTGGTGTATTGGTTTTATTGTTGATATCTGCAGCTAACATTATCAATCTTGTACTTGCACGAGCCAGCCAACAACAGCGCACCATGGCAATACAGTTAGCACTGGGTGCTCAAAAACAACATTTATTTAATGCAGTATTAGCAGAATTAATTTGGTTAATGTCAGGTGCGACACTGTTATCACTAATCGTTGCTGCAATTTTATTGAAGGTAATTGTTATTACAGCCGATGGTCTGTTTCCCCGTTTGCATGAATTGCAAATCAATTTGCTGACAGTTTTATTTGCCGCACTGGTTTCATTGATTCTCGCAGTACTATTTGCATGGTTGGTGAGTCGGCAAATTGATATGCGAAGATTAAATGGTCTATTGCAAACCAGTGGTAAAGGAGTAGGTTTGCAAATTTCTACATCAGTAAGACATTTGTTGATATTTATTCAAATTGCCTTAACCGGAGTTTTATTAACAGCCAGCATGCATTTGTTTATACAAGGTGCGCAGCAGTTGACTCAGGATCTTGGTTATCGCACACACAATCATTACCAAACACGGCTGAGCATTGCCACTTTTTGGTCAAGCACTAGTTTTGAGCAGCGTAGAGCCTATTTTGAAGCCGTAGTAGAAGAATTACGTCAGGATCCAAAAATAGAAATGGTTGGGCTTTCTGCAGGTTCTCCATTGCCTTATCGAAACGCTTTTCGAAATTGGGTTTTGCAACCAGGTGCCGATAATAAAATACTCGTCGGTGATACCTGGTCTAACAGTAGCTATTTAAACATGTTGGAAATCCCGCTGGTTTCTGGTCGTTATTTTACGGATGCTGAAGAGCGGGCAGGTGGTAACAAACTGGTAATCAATGAAACCTTTGCGAAATTGATTGATGCAAAGCTAGATGTGATAGGAAAAATTATTTACCTTGATGGCGATTCGCGCGCTTATGAAATAGTGGGGGTAGTGCGTGACCTGCAAATTCCTGCGGGGCAAAAAATGGCGATAGAGCCCGCTCGCGCGTTTCGATCCAATATACAAGATGATATCGAAGTGTTAATTCGCGTAAAACCAGGGCAGTCATTAACTGCGGTAGATGTTAATCGTCACGCAGCAAAAGTAAATCCGGAAATGAAAGCCTTTTATTTTGAAACTACAGATGAGGCGATATCAAAATTTACAAATGCCCAAAAAACTATCACAGGTTTAACTGCCGGCTTATCAATTCTTGTATTGCTACTGGCCGCCATTGGTATTTATGGCATAGTGAATTACGGCGTGCAATCGCGGCGGTTTGAATTGGCAGTGCGCATCGCAATAGGTGCCAAACCCTCAACTGTATTTGCGCAGGTATTTAAAGATCAGCTTGTTCCTTTAGTCGCCGGGCTTTTAGCCGCCGTTTTTTTAGTCATGTTTTTTTGGTGGTTATTGCAAACAAACGGCGTTTATTTCAACTTGACTATTGTTGGTTGGTTGTTGCCTTTCATATTGATACTGACAATTGCTGCCATACCAGTTTATTGGTCCACCCGTGTCATAGTTCAGCAACAAGTTAGTGCACTCTTAAGAAGTGTTTGATGAGTAGCCGTAAAATTTTATCCAAGGTTTAGTGTTCCATGAAAACTCTTATGATCCAGGGCACCACATCTGATGCAGGCAAATCAACTCTGGTTGCAGCTTTATGCAGAATTTTAAAAAATCGTGGTGTATCTGTAGTGCCGTTTAAACCGCAAAATATGGCATTGAATTCGGCGGTTACCATTGATGGTGGTGAAATAGGGCGCGCGCAGGCGTTGCAAGCACAGGCAGCAGGTTTATTGCCGCATACTGATATGAATCCGATTTTAATTAAGCCGACCAGTGATACACGCGCGCAAATTATTGTGCAGGGGCGGGTAATTACTGACATGGATGCAAGGGTTTATCACGATTACAAAACAACTGCGATGCATTATGTTTTGGATTCCTATCACAGATTACAACAGCAATATGATGTGATTCTGGTTGAGGGCGCTGGCAGTCCCGCGGAAATAAATTTGCGCGATCGCGATATTGCCAATATGGGATTTGCAGAAAAAGTCGATTGTCCGGTAATTATTATTGCGGATATTGATAAGGGTGGTGTGTTTGCACATTTGGTTGGAACCCTGGAATTGCTGAGTGAATCAGAGCGTAACAGGGTAGTGGGTTTTGTGATTAATCGATTTCGTGGCGATATGAGTTTGTTGCAATCAGGATTGGATTGGCTGGAACATAAAACCGGTAAGCCGGTGTTGGCTGTAATTCCCTATTTGCAAGGTTTGTATCTTGATGCGGAAGATGCATTAACCATTAATAATCAAAAAACAACAGCAACTTTTCGCGTTGCTGTTTTGGCTTTACCGCGCATTTCCAATCACACTGATTTTGATCCACTGCGTTTGCATCCACAGATTGATTTTCAATGGGTTGGCCCCAATCAACCAATTCCTGCCTGTGATTTATTAATTATTCCCGGCAGTAAAAATACGCGTGAAGATCTGGCATTTTTGCGCGCTCAATCCTGGGACAATGGAATACAAAAACATTTGCGTTATGGCGGAAAATTAATAGGGATTTGCGGTGGATTTCAAATGATGGGTGAGTTTATTGACGATCCATCGGGCCTTGAATCTTCACCTGGGTCTTCTGCCGGGTTGGGATATTTTTCATTGCAAACAACTCTTCTACCCGAAAAAATCTTGCAACAACGTTATGGATTTTTGTGGGATAAACAAAGTTCTATTCAGGCTTATGAAATTCATACGGGTATCAGCCATGGTGACGCGCTTAAACGTCCAGCAGCCTATTTAACTATTGATGATCAATTCGTACCTGAAGGTGCTATGAGCGAAGATGAATCGATTTTGGGCACTTATCTGCATGGAATCTTTGATCATCCTGATGGATTAAATAGCTTGTTGAAATGGGCCGGATTCTCTGACCGCTACCGGTTTGACATAGGGATTGAGCGGGAAAGTTCGCTTGATCGCTTGGCCGAAGCTACCCAATCCGCTTTTTCTGCAGATTTCTTATCAAAAATTGGCGGCTAATAAGTGTCGTCCAGCCTGTTAAATGCCGTCCGGACAAGCTGGCGGTAACACTTTTGGGTTGGCCATTTGTGTCGTTTTTACACCCTTGCTTATGTTTAGTTAAACGTTTACCTATTTGCCTTGCGATGCTGAAACTTATGTCATATAAATAAGACTGGAGCTGTCAGGCATTGATGCCAATAACCTGAATGGGGGTTAATTCATTCAATAAAGCTTATGCTACCTTTCAAAAAAAGCTTTAATTAACAGACAGTTAGATGATAACAATAAGGTGACAAACATGAAATTTTCGAAAATCGCATTATCACTTATTACCCTTGGAGGTTTGTTACTGTCCTCCCCGGGTTCTTTTGCCCAGGTTAAGGGAGCAGATGTCAGTTGGACGTCTGAAATTGAGGCTAATGGTTTGGCTTATTACAACCGCAGTGGCGTAAAAAAAGACATATTTGCCATTATGAAAGAACAGGGTATGACAGCCGTACGCTTGCGTGTTTGGGTGAATCCTGCTGATGGTTGGTATAACGGCACTCAGGATGTTGTTGCCAAAGCCAAACGTGCCAAGGCTGCCGGATTGAGTGTGATGGTGGATTTCCATTACAGCGATAGTTGGGCAGATCCGGGTCAACAAACCAAACCGGCAGCCTGGAGAAATTACAGTTTTAACCAGCTGATGGATGCTGTGTGGAATTCGACGGTTTACACCTTGCAAGCATTGAAAGACGCAGGTGTAACGCCAAAATGGGTGCAGGTGGGGAATGAAACCAGCAATGGTATGTTGTGGAATGATGGTATGGCATCGGTCAACATGAAAAATTATGCATGGCTGACCAACACCGGTTACAACGCGACAAAGAGCGTTTTCTCCAGTGCAAAAGTCATAGTGCATGTGGCCAACTGTTATAGAAATGCTGATGCTCGTTGGTTATTTGATGGTTTGGTTGCTAATGGCGCAAAATTTGATGTGTTAGGTTTTTCAAATTATCCAACACATGTTTCAGGTTCAACCTGGCAAACCGTCAATTCACAATGCCTGTGGAATTTAAATGATATGGTGAGCCGTTATGGCAAAGAGGTGATGATTACCGAGATAGGTGTGCCTTGGGATCACGCATCAGCGAAAACAATAGTGGCTGACATGATCACTAAACTGAAATCTGTTTCCGGTGGAAAAGGTACGGGTATTTTCTATTGGGAGCCACAAGCCAGGCCGGGTTGGAAAGGTTATACATTGGGTGCAATGGATAACAATGGTAAAGCAACAGCTGTATGGGATGCATTTAAATAGTGTTTTTATAGTTCGACAACAACTCCCTTCTTGAAGGCCATTTTATTCAAATAAAATGGCCTTTTTTATTTTATTCGCTACATCATGTTAAGACTTTTTCAATAAGGAAAATTAGATAAATTGGATTCTTCAAAAAAATCTAAAAAATCGCTACGGTGTATTTTCTTGGAGACTTTTGCACGAATCTATTTTTGTTTATTTTCACTTCGTCATTCCCGCGAAGGTAGGGAATCCAGTCTTTGATTTCATTGAAAATTTGTAAATTCCGGATTCCCTGCCTTCACAGGAATGATGATGAATTTTGATTCATGCAAAAATATCTCTTAATTTATCAACTGATAGTTTTTTTGGTG
>CBFGPN010000023.1:0-32004 GCA_965650675.1 uncultured Cellvibrio sp. | reverse complement strand
TTGATTGAATTGGGCTAAAAACCGCAAATGAAAATTTGCGGTTTTTATTTGCGTATCATTCGGGTTTCTATTTGGTATTTAAAATTTAAAACAAGCGTGGAGAGTTTAAATTTGTTCATCGGCTGCTTGCCAATATTGATCAACACTCAACCCCTTGCGCAATAGTATCTGCCATTCTTTGGCATCCGTGGGGATGAGAAAATCAACGCAGTAGGGATTGCTGGTGGCATCCATAAAAACGGTAGTTTGATCTTCGCCTTGTGTCAAGATCAGGCTGGCTGAATCATAATGTTGATTATCCCAGTTTAAACAGGTTTGATTGTTTTGAGAGGAAACAGCAGGCGTGCCCGCAGCTGTTTTTTGTAATTGAACCGCTGACGGTGTGCTGCTTTGTGTGAGAGATTCTGTTTGGCTAAAGAGTAAATTGTCAGATTGATAAATTTCCAATTTCTGGATTTCGGTATAAGGAATAAATAAAGAAAAAAATTGCGCAGAATCCTGATTGGCGTGATCCAATTTTCGGGTGTCAAAAAATTGTTTATGCGTATTGCCTGCGGTATCGGTAATGATTAGTTGATATTGACCATTTTCCTGAAGTGTTGATTGGCGATTAACAGGAATGAGTCTACGTAATTTAACTGAATTGTCAGTGAGAATTTGCCCGCTGATAAACCAGCTGCTCTGGATCGAAGCTGCGGTTTTTTGCAAGCTGGTTGATTGAAATGCCCGTGACGGATTTTGTTCCAAATAATTCTGTGCTTTTTTATAGGAATAATCTGAAACAAACTCGGGCGAGCAATAACTCATGACATCGCGATAACTTGTGGGTTGATAAAAAATGGAAAAGTCAGTGTTGACTCCAAGCGTCCCAATCGAATTTGTGTTGTGGGGGTAAAGTGAATCATATTCTACCGGGTTTCCACAATTGACGTGTTGCAAACTGAAATTGTGCCCAACCTCGTGCAGCATGATTGCAAGTCCTGGGTCACGGTCGCTGCCGATTCCAGCGGTTGAGCTTAAATAAGCAATGCCGCCAAAACCATCGAAATCAAAAAGACTGTAAATGGCATCACTGAAAAAACCATAGTAATGACTTCTTTCGTTATCCAATTCACGTAATTCCGCAATTTCCGGTAAAACATCTTCCATATCATCGGCTGTTTCGGCAGACGAAGTGTAGATCGCGCGAGTTTGCAAATTGATTTCACTAAAAGGCCATAATCGTAAAAATCCATTTCTAATCGTTTGCAAATTGGGCACAACACCAGTGGTGGTTTCACCAGTAGCGGGTTTGGTAATTTTGATGGGCACCAGAGTGATATACAGCTTATTTTCAATACCAAAAACGGGTGTAATGGTTTGTTCAACCCCGGCAATTGTGACGCTAATATTCAAACCGGGCTGCATTAGCGTTTTATCCAGCACGACTCTATAGGATTGATTGGTTGCATTCACATTTTTTGTGGCGGGTAGTTGTGCGGGTTTGGTAATGGTCAACTGCGTGGTCGTATTATTTAATGTGGCCTGAGCTTGTATGTCGGGAACCGGTGTGGCCTGGCCATTTAAAATATGTAGGCGTAAAAGAGCAGATTTATTTGGAATTAATTTGGTGTTGTTGGTGACTACAGTTTGCCCCCAGTCATAAGAATCCAATGAGTAGGATGCAGTTGAACTATTTGAGCTTGACGAAGAAGAAATATTTGCACTACTTGGAGAAGTTTGCGATGCAGAACTGACACTGATGTTAATGGATGAAGATTGAGTGCTTTGTGATTTTTCATCACCACCATTACTGCAAGCGATCAAATGAATTAACAACAGTAATAAGCTAATAAATCGCATGCTTGATGGTATCCCCGATTATTGACATTTCTTACCGATCAGACTGGCATCAGTTTCCAATAGTTCAGTCAGGTTGTCTGTGACAAATGCCTTGTCAGCATAAATTACTTCTGTTTTTTGCTGTTGGTTTCGCAAAATTCCAACCTGATTAAACATATCGGCTTTTTTATTGGGTAATGTTTGGAAGTGATGTTTGCCCATTGCTTTTCCGTCCAGCCAAACTTCTGCAAAACCTTGTTCAGGATCGGTTGACCAGAAAATATGCATGGCAACCTTGTGCCATTGTTTTGCTTTGGCGCCATTTTTTTGAGTCCAGAAAGCGGAATCCCTGGATGTCTCTTTAAATGAAAAATCTTCGCCATCTATATTAAAGCGCATGATCTGTTGCCAGTCTTTATTTGATTCCCAATAGCCCAATTCGTGTCTGCCTTCATTACTAAAAGCTTCTGGTAAATAAAAACTGAATCCATAAAAAGTTTCCTTGCCTTCATGAGTGCTATTTTCTTCAGGCGTAAAATGAAATTCACTGCGATTTAAATCGGCGCGACCTTTCCACAAAAATTTATCTTCACCGGTGAGCGATATTTTTCCGGAATATTTGCCGTCGAAGCTGCATTCTTTTGATACTGCTGTTGCTTCAGGATTCACAATGTAATGCCATTGTTTGGTATCACCCGTTTCAAAGTTGGCCTGCCAGAGAATTTTGGCTTCAGCTGTGGTCGTCAATAAAAGGATTGACACAAATAAAGCAGGTAATTTCATAGATTGTCCAATGTAATTAATTATCAGAGTATAGGAGTGAACCAGCAAAAAGGGCTTTGCAAAAACAAAAAAGCCCGTATCCAGAGGATACGGGCTGCAGCTACACACACACTTTTAAACAGGGTTTTGAATGGTGCCATTACAAATAGGTTGGAATGCTGTCAGTCGGTCTTGCATGGTTGAGGAGCCCAGCCCCTGACCTCTAAAGAGAGTGCCGAAGTTAGCCTGGTCATTATGTAGCGCCATGTAATTGAGTACGACGGTTTCAGCCAGAAGGTTAACGTTATTACCTGCGGGGCTTGATGCTGTTTCCACATCGCCACTGGGTCTCATGTAACCAATCTGTTGGTGGCGTAATTGCTCAGCTGTCAGTGCCACTGGGTCAGCCGAGGTGCCACCAATCAGAACAGGGCGATGACCCGGGTTATAAACCAATATGAATGATGAAGCTGTTTGCTGATCATCCCCCGTCCATACACCTTTACCTCCACCAGCCATGGAGTTGTCTAACATACCGTTACTGAAAACAGAGCCATCGCTGAAGACATAAATCATGACAGGGGTGCCGATTCGGGCGGCATATTCCAGCACTGCGCCTATACAAACACCCAAACGTTCATCACGGATTTCACCAGTGGAGCGGTCGCCTGTGTGGTAGTCATAGCCACCCATGGTAATGGTGCCGGCAGCAGCGTAACCATTGATGACCATTTTCATGACCGAAGCTGTTTTGCGGAATTCCCCGTCACTGGAAAATTCGGCATTACTGAAAATGCCTGTGGCACCTACTATGTCAGCATCCTGAACAGGATCAATTGCACTTGGATTACCAAAACGAGCTGCCAGATCCGCACCTTTTACATAGGCACAATTAACACCATCAATAATTTTGGTGTCAGCAGCAGAATCGCCAGTGCCCGGTGAAACCTGGCCCAATTTGGCATTACTGATTCGATAAGTGGATTCCATTACCCGGACAATTTCTTCCTGTTCCATCAAAGCTGCCAGATCGCCCACATCTACCAGTCCGGTCACATCATTCGGATTATCAACTTTGGTTGGACGATATTTGGCCTGGAACTCCATATCAACCAACGACATGCTGGACATGGAGTTGCCGCCAGAGTCGCTGGCTCGTGAACCGATCAAATCTACCAATGAACCACCCGCGCCCGCTTTTGCAATGTAGTACATGGGGTTGTGGGGGTTATTGGCGGTGTCGTTTTCGGAGCGGGCAGCAATCACTGCGCCGTTAACATTGGCCCTGTTACCTACAGCAACTTTGGACAGAATACCTTTGAGCACAGCGCTGGTGGCATGGAATCTTAGCCCCAGTTCCTGATTCACCAACACGTTGGTAGCACTGTCGAGATTCGGTGTCATGTCAGCAGGCAGGCCTTGTTTGCTGTAACCGGCGGCTGTCAGGTAATCCAGTTGGCCGCCTCTTTGTCCAATCAATACATTGGAACCTGCGAAATTGGCGCCACCTGCCAGATCAAAGGCGATAAACGGGATTTTTCCGTTTCCCTGGGCTGCGATACCACAAGCTTGTCGTGCAGCAACCAGATCGGAAGATAATTGAACTGTTTGCTGGGCACTTGCTGTATTGGCGAAGAAGCCAAACATAGAGCCGGTTACCAGTGAGGCACCGCCCAGCTTGAAGCCCTGGGCGATCAATTCACGACGGCTCACCGGACGACGATGATCGTTCAACAACAAGGGAGCGTCGGGGTGCAAAGGTTGTTTGTTTTTAGCCATGATAGTCTCTTCTGCTCTCAGGTTGATTATTGCAACAACATAACGGCACTGCCCAGACTCGCAGAGCAAGCGGCTTTGACCGTAGTACTGGTGGTGCCATTTTGTGAAATGGTGCTAATCAAATTGCCCAACTCGGTTCGTAACGCGGCGGGATTAGCCTGATTACTTAATCCGGAACTACCTCCACCACTGGTGTGATCAATTTCATTGGCCAGAAGCTTGGCCAGCAATGGCTCAATAATTTGATTGCGTCCCGTAGTATCAAATGCAGTCGATGCAGAAGCACTGAAATTGAATCCGGGGAAGAAACTGGCGCGCAGGCTGCTGCTGTCAACCAGCTCACTACAGTAGGCAACTGCCAACTGGGTGATACCCATTTGGTGAGCGGCCAGGAAGCCATTTACAACCGTAGATGTCGGCAGTTGTTGTTCAACCTTGGCATAGGTATCCCTTACTTTGGTAGCAGTAGGGGAAACGCCAGTCAGTATGGACAGGGTTGCGTTGATCTCACCGAAGTTACGTACACCAATCAGAGCCTGACCCGGAGTCACTGCAGGTGCAGCAGGTGCAGGTGGATCAACCTCAACGCGGGCGTAGGACTCGCTGCCAATCTGGTCAAACGTCAGGAAGAATACGTCGTCCTGTGGGCCGGTCTTGGCTTCGACAACAGTTCCAATACGGGACAGTGCCTGACGGCCTTCAACCATTTGGCTGGCATCGATGTTGGTATTCAGATTGGCAAACGCCTGACCTGTTGGCGCTTCTTCCCCGTTAACACCTATACGAATACCGCGCAATGGGATGGCGCTGGCAGGTGTACGGTTTTCCAGATTGGTGAAGAATGGAACGCTGAACAAATAGCCATAATCATCAATTTGCTGGACTTCAAAGACGATGAAGCTGTCAGGCAAGTTAATCAGTTCTGAAATATTAAACAGCAACAGGTAGCGCGCACCCACACCTACATCAAAATTCTTCTTGATGTCAGCAGCAGACAGGGCACGTTTGTGCATGGCAACAAAACGCAAGCTGCCTTTCCATTGGGTGGCTGTGGCGCCTGTGGTTTCATTACCCAGAACGAATGCATATCCGTTCTCCCAATCTTTCAGTACAGCACCTCTGTCGGCATCGTTAATGGCAATCAATTCACCATTGACGTAAATACGGCGACCATCCAGTGGGTTGAAAGTCACAACAACGTGTTGCAGAGTAGCTTGTAGAACTTGATCGTCATCAGGGGTGTGAATTTCTTCTTCACCGTTAATGTCACTTCTGTCAGTGCGATTCAAGAAGCTGTAGTTGTATTCGTATTGGCCAAGGGTGAAGTTTCGTTCACTGGTGCCGCCGGAATAACTCACAATACGGGCAGGATTATTGTCATTCATCCCCTGATCAACACTGTCCGGAATAACCCAGGCTTCAATCGAATATTCACCGGTACTCATAATATGGTTGGCTAGTTTGCGGGAGTTAAGCGTAGTAGCTTGCAAGCGACCACCTGTGTCCAGCTTCACTCCCCAGGCACTGCTCCAGTCAACATTTCCCAGAATATTCAGGTCAACTCCTGAACCGCTGGTATCGTAAGCAATACTGCCTTTACCGGTTTTGAATTCGTATTTGGCGATTATTTCAGAGTCAATGCGCCCGCCAGATGTCAGCACAAACGCATCACCCAGTCCCACCGCTTTACTGACGACCAGATCAGGATCAACTTCTACAGTGGGGATTCCATTAGTGAAAGCAGTGATGGCAGCAGTCATTTCGTTGCCGTCATCGACACAGTTACTCCAGCAGTTGTGTGAATCGACTACCAGACGTTGCACCAAACGTGAAGCACCTGGATTATCCAGACGAATTTTCGATTTCGCTGCCTGATAAGCAACATCCACATCGCCACTGGCGAAGTAGGGTTGTTGTTTGGTATTGGATGATTCCGAGTGGCAACGTGCACAATATTCCTCAACAACCGGATAAACAGTTGATGCGAACAGGCTGGAATCAGCAGGGAAGGATTTACTGTTAGCAATTTCCTTCACCTCCGGTGCCTTGAGTTCAACACTGTTGGCCTGGGTTGCCTGATCACCTGCCCATTTGGTGATCCAGCCGGTAATAATATCCGCACACACACTGGCATCAGATACCCAGCAGTTGTGGCCACCAGCAACTTTGGTTACCAGTCGAGATTCAACCGGCTGCTGCAAGTTAACCAGATTGTTGTCAAATACTACGTTGTAAGCGAGGTTGATATCGTCCCCGCGCGCAAAGTTGGGTGCTTGATCGTCATGGCAGCCGCCGCATCGATTTTCAGGTGCAATATTGACCCACAATTCATTCTGGAACTTGATGATATCGGCAGTCGCAGCGGGTTTCTCACCTTGATAGACGAATGGCCCCGTATTGCCATTACCGCCGGTATTGGGGTTGGGATTCGTTTCAACTTTGCTTTCGCTGCTACCGGAGCCGCACCCGCCCACAATCAACAGGCTGCTAAAGAGACTGCTGATAAAAATTGATTTGGAGAGCGAAAGAGAAAATAAGTTTTTCATGGTTGTTATCCTCATTCGCCTTTGCAGTAATCAGCTGTATCGCGGAAGACCTGTTTCAGTCTGAAGCCGCTATTAGCAAAGTTATTGGTAAATTCTTCTATTTTGCCAAGATCTGTTTCGTCAGCAGGTGTACGCAAACAAACATTTTCAAACACTTTTTCAACCTGGCAGCTGGCGAAGGCTTTGCTATGTGCCAGTTCCTGATTCATGCTGCTGGCACCAACGCCTGACCCCGGCAAGTCTGATTGCCAGCTCCAGCCCATATGCATGTTGATACCTTTGCGCCAATAGTTAGTCCACGAATCGTTGGTGGTGATATAGCCTGGTTTAAAAGTGCTGCTGTTTTGCAGATATTTGAATTCCACACGAGTGTCTGCTGTTACACCTTTGTGGACATCATTGGTTTGGTTGTAGTGGATTGCACCTGCATCCGGATTGTCGGTGGGGTACTCGAAATCGTAGTAAGCATAGGCTTTTGCCAGCGGATCCATACCGTTGTGGCAGCCCATGCAGTTATTCAGGAATACACGGCTATCGCCCCCCGGACTGCGACTGACATCCTGGCGAATATAATCCGGTACCAGGGTGACATCGTGCACTTGTTCCAGGTCACGACAAAGATGATTCATCAAGGTAAAGCGGAACATGGCGCGATTGGTGCCATCGATAAAGAAAGCTTTGGCAGCAGCACGACTGGTGATCACGCCGGAAACAGCCTCGGCGGGTAGACCTGTAACCTGGGATTGCTGGCGCTCAACCAGCGTGTCCTTCAAACTGACCGATTGTGCCTGAGCCTGTGCGTAATGGTCGTTGTTGCTATTTGAGTAAGCGGGCAAGCCGGAAGCGTTGCTGGTATAGAGGATATTGCCATAGAGCACTGTTCGGAAATCCTTGTCATCGCGCACCATACCAATCACTGTGGCGACGTAATCATTCAAGGGGGCAAATACAGTTTGCTCACGGTTGGTCCAAGGGGTAGCCAGGTTTTTCAGTGTGACACTGTAAAAGGCCTCGTTATCCATCGCCAGATTAACCGCACCGGCAATATTGTTGGCTTCAATCATTTGCGCCATATTCACCAACACAGTTTCTGTGGGTGGTACACCGGCTACACGGTTATGTATTTGCAGCGCCTGCTCGCGGGGTCCCGCCAATGCGCTATTCGCCAGAGCAATCAAGCTCATCAGCCCCAGAGTCAGGGCTCGCTTCCCGATACTTGAAAGAAGCGATGTAGATTTTCTTAGACTAATCACGATGACTCCTGATGTTTAAGGTTTGAGGAAAAGAGTCGTAAGTTAAGTTGTACAGCCCAGCTCGATGCAAAAATCAAACCTACGCCGAGACTAAATTTTAAAATGGAAGCGACGTCACACTTTCAATGGCAATATTGCAGGCTGTGTCACAAAAATATCCGGGCGGTAAAAATTTGTTCTCAGGAATTTTTACCTTATGCCTCGATGCTATAGAGGATTTTGGGTTGCCAATCAGTTTTGAATAGTAAATGGAATAAGAAATTAAACAGCGTTGACAATTATTTTGCGCAAAAACTGATTGAGTCAATTAGTGCCAAATAATGTCACTTTGTAAATTTGTGTGTGTTGGTTGTCAGGTAATAATCATCACTCATAATTGAAATAAACCCATTCATGCTTAATCTATTTGATCGGGAGATTTAATGAAGCCTTGAGTTGGTAATCGAATTCCCTGCAAAATCTGTGTCCGGTATTACAGGCTTGTGATCAATCGCTCAATTCATGATTGTCGCTCATTTATTGGAGTGAGTATTGCTACTAAATGAAAAATCCAGTCACATTATCCCCCCTTGGGGAGGGTTGTTTATGAAAAACCAGGAATATAAAAATAGGCTAACTGTATTTTGGTCTTCACTTGTTTGCATCTTCACCTTGTCCCTCTTGAGTGCTTGTGGTGGTGGCGGTGGTGATGGATCAGGCGGATCACAAAAACCCGATGCGGTGACAGTAGATTTGCCGGTCGCTTATATCAAACGAATTATTCCGGTTGATGAAGATGAAAACCCGGTTTATCCCGATTTGCTAAACCCCGAAGCATTTAATCCCGGTGCGGAATTATTTGTAAAACAACGCGCTGCAGCTTCTGCGCTTGAAGTGAATATCACCGCCGGTGTTTTTCCACCAGATGAAGAAACTCCAACCATCTCCAATTACGATGTGAAAGATTTGTCCACATCGGCTGATGGTAAAAAATTATTATTTTCCATGCGCGCACCGGAAATTGAGGATGCAGATGAAGATGAACAGCCGACATGGAATATTTGGGAATATGATTTGACTACCCAAACATTGCGTCGCGTTATAGTGTCTGATCTGGTCGCTGAGCGCGGTGATGATGTCACACCCATTTATCTTGCTGATGGTTCAATTTTATTTGCATCAAATCGACAAACACGTACGCGGGAAATTTTGTTGGATGAAGGCAAGCCTTCCTATCAATCAGTAACAGAAGACAACGACGAGCTGACAACATTTTTATTGCACAGAGTGAGATCGGATGGAACCGAAGTGCAACAAATTTCATTTAATTTAAGTCACGATTTCCAACCGGTTTTATTACAAAACGGACGCGTTTTGTTTTCGCGCTGGGTCGGCACACAAGGGCAGCAAGACAACGAGCAAATTGTTTTTTATACCGCCAAACCTGATGGTACGGATGTGCAATATTTTTTCGGTAGCACCAGTTTGAATACGGCACCTGAAAATGAAGATTTGGCCATGCCGAGATTATTTCATCCGCAGGAATTGCCTGATGGTCGTATAGCTGCCATCTACATGCACAATGAAACCAGTCTCGGTGGGGATATGGTGTTTGTTGATCCTGCATTGGGTACCGAAGGCCCCATTGAATCGATTTCGTCATTACCTGTGGTGATTGATCCGGAATTAATTTCCTTGCATGGGCAGTTTGCATCCCTGTCGCCTTTGTTTGATGGTACCGGTCGTTTGCTGGTGAGTTGGTCACCCTGTCGGTTATTGGAAACGGAAGAAGAAAGGTTGAGGCCATGTACCACAGGTTTGTTGGTGGATGGTGAAGCTGAAGAAGGTTATGAAGCGGCACCTCCTTTGTTTGGAATCTGGATTTATGATCTGGCAGCGGATACCCAGTTACCTGTGGTTCTTCCCAGCGAAGGTTATATGCTGACGGAAGCTGTTGCTTTGGAAAACGCCAGCAATCCTGATTACATACCCTCGGAACTCGATCCTATTCTGGCCAGTGAAAACGTTGGTTTGTTGCACATCAGAAGTGTTTATGACCTTGATGGCGCCTTCAATCGTTTGGGTGCCCAACCCACAACCATTACTTATGATCAATTGAAAGCGGCGCCTGCCGATCAACGGCCTGCGCGCTTCCTGAGAATTCTCAAGCCTATCCCCTCGCCCGATGAAGATACCCTGGATGAGCAAGACGACAATATCTATGGCAACTTGATGGATAACGACATCAATGCATCGAGAGAAATTATTGGATATGTGCCGATTGAGGCCGACGGTTCTGTGCAAACCAAAGTGCCTTCCGATATTTCATTTACCTTTGAAGTGGTAAATAAAGATGGTCGTCGAATCCAGGCTCGCCATCCTGTCTGGATTACCTTGCGTGCGGGGGAAACCCGGGAGTGCCATGGTTGCCATGACGGGCAAAACACCTCCGTGGTTCACGGTCGCGAAGAGGGTGAGCCGACTGCTTTGAATGGGGGGGCGGCCACCTCCGGAGTCAGTTTCCCCAATACCCAGCGCTACGATACTTTAGGTGCACCCATGACCCCGAACATGGGAGAGACCATGGCAGAATTTGCGGCGCGCTCGACTTATTGTGATTCCCCTAACGATTCATCTACCTGTATGCCGATGGCCGGCCCGGGGCAGGAACGCAACCTCAAGTCGCCAACGGTGGATGTTGTTTATCGCGATGTCTGGTCTGCTGCCGGTGTGACGCCAACGCCCGCCTTCGACTTTAGCTACAACAGCATGATTCCCGGTGCGCAACCTGAAGATATACCGGCGCCTGTGAATGAGGGGTGTCGCCTGTTGTGGAATCCCTATTGCCGCATTGTCATTAATTACGAATACCATATTCAGGTTTTGTGGGAGCAGGATCGTGGTGGTTTCAGCTGTCTGGGTTGCCACTCCAATGCTGATGCAAACGGTAATGTGATGGTGCCATCCGGTAATTTGGAGTTGGGTCGTGCAAAAGCGGCAGCAGATGAACCAATGCTCTCCTATAATCAGCTGACCGAAGGGCGCAACAGGCAGATTTTGTTGGAAGGTGATGTATTAACACCGAATATACCTGTCTGCGAATTTGTTGATAACAGCCCTGATGTTCCGGCTTGCTTCGTCACACTGGATGCCGATGGTAATCCTACCTGTGAGGGTGTTGATCCTTGTCCATTTGAGCAAGTGGAAGAAACGGATGTAAATGGAGTCACTACTCTGGTGTTGGTATTGGATGATATGGGTCAGCCCATTCCCCGTACAGAAACCCAGGAGCTGCCGTCCATAGTGGGTAACTCGGCAATTGGCAGTACAACCTTTTTCAATCGTTTTACCAATGCCGGAAGTTCGCACTACAATTACCTCAATGCGCATGAATTGCGCTTGATCAGTGAGTGGCTGGATTTAAACAGCAACTACTACAACAATCCATTTGAGATGGCGATACAACAGTAAGAATTAGCTAAGGATTTACTGTGCAAATATTGAGTCAGTCCGTGCGAACAATTGGCGTGCTTTTATTGCACGCCATTTTGTTGTTGGCACTGCCGGTGAAAGCCGATAATTGGTTCAGCAAATTGTTTGCTGATGAAATTCTTCAGGTTACGGTTAATGATGCATTCCTGAATGTATATTCGGGGCCGGGTCGCGGCTATCCAATTTTTCACATAGTTGAACGGGATGAAGTGATTACCCTGATCAAGAGTCGCACCGAGTGGATTAAAATCAAAACCCGGCGCAATCAAGTAGGTTGGATCAGAAGGGAAGATATGTTGCTGACACTGAGCCCCAATGGTGAGGTGCCGGATTTTCCAACTTACACCCGTGCTGATTATCTCGAAGACAGAATTGAAATGGGCACTGCCTATGGGGATTTTGATGGTGCCGATAGTATTACCGTCAATTTGGGTTACCGATTTACGCGTAATTTATCAGCAGAAATTCGCGTAGCTGAAAATACCGGAGTTTTTGCAGACAGTAATTATTTTGCAGGCGTTTTATTATTCCAACCCTTTCCGAAATGGCGGGTTTCTCCTTATCTCGGTATAGGCGCAGGTACAATCAAAACCTCGCCGAGTGCAACCCTGATTGATACCGAAGATCGCGAAGATTCGGTTATGCAAGCCAGTGCAGGGACTTATCTGCATATTACAGGTCGATTGTTTTTACGAGCGGAATATACCAATCACTACATACTCACAAGCCGCAATACCAATGAAGAGGTCAATGAATGGAAAGTCGGATTAAACGTGTTCTTTTAGGCGCGTTGTTGAGCAGCATTTATCTATTCAGTCCTTTGTCTTTTGCACAAGAAGATTCATCGCAAAAAGATAATGAAGAGCTGGATAAAATTATTACGCCGGATATAGAGCGTCGTCGCATTAAAGAAGATGATCTTGATAGCGAAGATTTCGAAGTGGGCATTTACACTGGAACCATGAGCGTTGAAGATTTTGGAACCAATACGGTTGCCGGCATTACAGTCGCTTATCACATCAGCGAAGATTTTTTTGCAGAGCTGGATTATGGTTTAACCAAAACAGAAAAAACCAGCTATGAGTTATTAAGTGGTGGCGTTGATTTATTAACGGATGATCAAAGGGATTTAAGTTATTACAACTTATCCCTGGGTATTAATTTTTTACCTGGACAAATTTATTTGTGGGACAAGTGGGCATTCAATACCAATTTTTATTTAATTGGTGGTGCAGGTAATACGTCATTCGCCGAGAAACAATATTTCACTTACAGTTATGGCGGCGGCATGCGTTTTTATATGACTGACTGGTTATCAATAGATTTTTCTTTGCGTGATCACAGTTTTGAACATGAATTATTTGGAACACCAAAACGCATTCATAATATGGAAGGGCGTTTTGGCATGGCGTTGTTTTTCTGATGAGTTTATCCGTAGGGTGGGCATAAAGCGTAGCGTGCCCACATGAAGAATATGAAATGGTGGGCAGGCTGCGCTTTATGCCCATCCTACATGAGGATTGTTTTATGTTATCCATGTTGAAAAGAAATTTTGCTGTTATGGGTTTTGCAATCTGCTCTGCTTTGCTTTCAAATCTTGTTTTTGCAGACGCGGCCCCGGATTTCAGTTTGCCAAGTAACTCCGGTAAAGCCATGAAATTGTCCGAGCAGCGTGGCAATGTAGTGATGTTAAATTTCTGGGCATCCTGGTGTGGGCCATGCCGTCAGGAAATGCCTCTGTTGGATGCAATGTCACAGCGTTACAGCGCAGCCGGTTTTGTTTTGTTGGGTATCGATGTTGAAGAAGACAATACCGATGCCAAGAAAATTATTAAAGACTTGAACATCTCTTATCCGGTGTTATTCGATACTGAAAATAAAGTCAGCAAGTTATATTCAGTCGAAACAATGCCTACTACCGTGATGGTAGATAAAAAAGGCCAGATACGTTACATCAATCGCGGATATAAACCCGGTGACGAAAATAAATATCGCGATCAAATTAGGGAGCTGATGAAAGAATGAGTAAATCAGTCACTCGAATCTCGCTGTTGCTATTGGTATTTTGTACGGCTGCCTGCGGTCGCATAGAGCCATGGGTCAAACCCTATGAGCGACAAAATATTGCTGACAAAGTCATGAGTTTTGAGCGGGATCCTGTTGCGACTTCTTATCTGCATCACGTGTATGACGCGCGTGAATCGGCCCGTGGCGGCGATGGTGCCTCTGGAGGCGGTTGTGGTTGTAATTAATAAAAAAAGTTTTGACCCCACCCTAACCCTCCCCTTACCAGGGGAGGGAATAGTCCCTCCCCCTGGCAAGGGGGAGGCTAGGGGGTCATGGAATTACGTGAATATTTTATTCTTATTATTCTTAATAATATTTTTTTCGTTGCCCTCATTCGCTGCCGTTCTTCCCGATGAAAGAATGGATGTGATGTATCACGGCTATGATGGTGGTGGCGCGCAAATTGATGGCCCATCGATTCTCGTCAGAAAAAGTCTTGGTGCACATGTTTCTGTGTCGGCAAATTATTATGTAGACATGGTGTCGAGTGCATCGATTGATGTTGAAACCACCGCAAGTGCTTACGAAGAAGAACGGAAAGAACAAGCGTTCAGTGCACAATTTGTTTTCGATCGTTCACTTATCAATGCAGGTTATGTTCACAGTAAAGAGAATGATTACGAAGCGACAACGTATTCTCTTGGTGTGGAGCAAAGTTTTTTTGGCGATTTAACAACCCTGGGTTTTGGTTTTAGTTTGGGTGACGATGTTATAGGACAAAACATTAATGGAGTTCCTGATCCTACCTATAAAAAAGACATGCAGCGTCGCAAATACAGTATCAGTGCATCGCAAATTCTGACCAAAAATTTATTGGCCTCATTTAGTTATGACTCGGCGACAGATCAGTGTCTCGATCTTCCCGATAGTGGAACCTGCCTTAATAATCCTTATCGTCAGGTTCGTTTTGTGACGCCGACAGGTGGTGTGGGTTTTGAAGTTGAAAAATATCCACAAACACGCAGTTCGGATGCGGCGGGAATACGCTTGATGTATCACATGCCATGGCGTGCATCGTTACGATTTGATGCCAGAGCCTTTACCGATAGCTGGGGAGTAGAAGCGTCAAATTATGAGCTTCGTTATGTTCACAGTTATCAGGACAATTGGTTGTTTGAAGCCAAGTTCAGGGTTTATGAACAAACAGAAGCTAATTTCTATAGCGATTTATTTCCCTATTCAGAGTCTCAAACCTATTGGGGGCGGGATAAAGAATTAAGCCCGTTTAGCTCCAATGTTTTTGGTTTGGGTGTGACCTATGAATTGCCAAAAGGCACAGTTCCCTGGTTCGAAAAATCAACCGCCAATTTTTATTGGGATCATTTCGATATCAGCTACGATGATTTTCGCGATGCCCGAAAGTCAATGTCGGTTGGCGGATCAGCCCCTGCATACGCAGTTGGTCAAGAACCCCTTTATTCTTTGCAAGCTGATGTATTCAGGCTTTATTTTTCCTTCTGGTATTAAATTTAAAGAGCTGAGTGCTCAGCTCTTTTTATCATGCTTAAAAAATGTAAGATTCCTTGCGCTCCTTTCATGCCGGTGATCCAATCTGTTCGTTATCCGTATATCAGTCAATCATTCAGCGGGATTCCTATCATGTTAAAAACATTTATCGCTCTGGGAGCATTGGTTATGTCATCTTTTGTGAGTGCTTGTCCTGAATATTTGCAAGGTGAATATCGTAAGTTGCATTCACAGAAAAATATTGATTTATGTGAATTGACCAAAGGCAAGCCGGTATTGGTTGTCAATACTGCCAGTCATTGCGGTTTTACATCTCAATTCAAAGGATTGGAAGCGCTGCATCAACAATACAAAGATAAAGGTTTGGTCATTGTGGGTTTTGCCAGTGATGATTTTAATCAGGAAGATGCGGACGAGGGGAAGGCAGCAGAAATTTGTTTTCTTAATTTCGGTGTAACTTTTACTATGTTTTCACCCACCCATGTGAAAGGAAAAGACGCCAACAATTTGTTTAAGTATCTCGCGACAGAGTCCACTGCGCCCAAGTGGAATTTCAATAAATATTTATTGGACAGTGAAGGAAAATTCGTCAAACATTTTGGCAGTATGACCAAGCCTGATTCAAAATCATTGACTGAAGAAATTGATAAGTTGTTGGTGGTGAAGGAGTAGGCCCTCACCCTAACCCTCTCCCAGGGGGAGAGGGAATTTAATTACTTCGTCGCGAATAAATCAGAGTTTATCCCCTCTCCCTCCGGGAGAGGGCTAGGGTGAGGGCAAATGGTTTAGGAGGGTGAAATCACCAAAAAGTCTTCACCAACATCTGCAAAGATAAAAACAATAAAAATATCGCAAAATATTTTTTCAGTTTTTCTGTCGGTAATTTGTGTGCGAGCTTCGCGCCCAATGGTGCGGTGAGCACACTCCCACAAGCTAAAGATAAAACGGCAGGCCACACCAAATAACCAATTGAAACTCCTTTGATACTTTCATCAAAATGTAATGCATAACTAACCGCACCGGTCATGGCAATAGGCAAGCCAACAGCCGCGGAAGTGGCAATTGCATTGCGTAAATGAACATTGCACCAGAGTAAAAATGGCACTGTCATAGTCCCGCCACCGATCGCCACTAATGCAGAAATTCCACCAATGCCCGAGCCAGTTAAGGCTAATAAACCGGTTGAGGGGAGTTGTCGTGATGGTTTGGGTAAAATATTACTCCACATTTTCCAGGCGACTATCGCCATAAAACTTGCAAAAAATATTGCCAGAAAATTGTTGGATAAATGTGTTGCGATGAGCGATCCGATAAAAGTACCTGCCAATACACCGGGTACAAATTTCATCACCACTGACCACAAAATAGCACGATGTTTTTGATGGGCGATCATGCTGGCGATAGCCGTGGGGATAATGGCCGCCATGGATGTGCCGAGTGCAAAATGCATTATCTGGGCCCTGGGAAAATCCAGATAACCAAAGGCCAATGCCAATAGAGGCACCATAATACCGCCGCCGCCTATGCCAAATAATCCGGCGCAAAATCCGGTGAGCACTCCGGTGAGCAATAAAAATAAAAGTATGTGTATGTCAAACATAAATATTTTTCCAGCCACGCATCAGTGCAAAATAATATTCATCTTCCGTTTGCAGTGTAAATTTTTTTAGAAAAATCTGTATGTCCGGATTGTCTTTAATGGCATCCAGTTTTTTTCTGATGGCAGGCAAATGTGATCGTAAAAAAGGATTGGTTGCCAGTTCAATTTTAATATTGACAGGAATCGTGGGTATGCCTGCCGTACGCTTTTTTGTTTCCTGATCAACTCGCTGTAATAGACTGGGGTTGTCAGGTTCCAGGTGCAAAGCAAATTGCAAATTTTGCAATGTGTATTCGTGCGCACAAAAAACTTCTGTGTGTTCAGCTAATGAAGCTATTCGTTGCAGCGAGTGGTAAAGGTCACTCACTTGTCCTTCCATATTCCGGCCACAACCTGCGCCGAATAACATATCGCCGCAAAACAGATGATGGTGAATCTGATTCCAATAAATGATGTGGCTGTTGGTGTGTCCGGGTGTGTGCCAGACACCAAACTTGAACGACCGCCATTCAACCTGATCGCCTTCGGTCAATCTGTGGGTGATAAATGCTATGCGCGGATCTTCAGGGCCATAAATCGGGCAATTAAATCGTTTGCTAATATCAGCAAGACCACCGATATGATCATTGTGGTGGTGGGTAATCAACACGGCATCCAGTTGTAGCTGATTTTTTTCCAGTGCGCGAATGCATACATCGGCATCGCCCGGATCAATCAGGACTGCATGGGCGCTATCTTGCAATAACCATAAATAATTATTCTGGAAAGCAGGCAGCGCATCTATCCGATATTGATGAGGCATAGATCAATTTTCAATGAGATAGGTGTTTTTCAATTTCACATAGTTATTGGCGGAATAACTGAAAAAATCTTTTTCAGTTTGCTTGAGTGGGCGAATTTGTTTAACGGGTGAACCCATGTATAAATATCCCGATTCCAGGCGTTTACCGGGAGGAACCAGAGAGCCTGCGCCAATAACCACTTCGTCTTCAATAATTGCGCCATCAAGAATGGTTGAACCTATGCCAACCAAAATGCGATTTCCCAGTGTGCATCCATGCAAACAGACTGAATGACCAACCGTGACTTCATCACCAATCACCAGTGGATATCCGGCGGGGTTGTAATCACTGGCATGTGTGATGTGTAATACCGACCCATCCTGAATACTGGTGCGAGTGCCAATACGAATAAAATGCATGTCACCCCGTATTACAGTACAAGGCCATACCGAAGAGTCAGGACCTATTTCAACATCACCAATAATAACCGCCGATTCATCAACAAAAACAGTTGTGTCCAGTTTCGGTTTTTTGTTTTGGTAATTTCTAATAGAAGTCATAAAATTTTCTCATCAGGATCATGGGATTTTTCGGTATATCATACGCGAAACAATTTAAAGATGCTGACTTCAGAATTATCCAGAGGTGTTTAATGTCCAATCCTTTATTGCAAAATTATTTTTTACCACCCTTTTCCAAAATTCAGGTCAGTCATATTGAACCGGCGATTCAACAATTAATCAGTCAGGGGCGGCAACAATTGCATTCACTGGTTCCTGAATTGAAAACCATCAATTGGGAAACATTGGTGCAACCTTTGGAAAATCAGGGTGATAAATTGGATGCGGCCTGGGCGCCAATTAGCCATTTGCATTCAGTTGCAGACAATGATGAACTTAGAAAAGCCTATGCCAATTGTTTGGCATTGCTCACAGAATATTCAACTGAATTCAGCCAAAACCAACCGCTTTATAACGCCTATCAACAATTGGCGGATAGCGATCAATTTGCAAGCCTTGGTCTTGCACAGCAGCAATCAGTCAAAAATGCCTTGCGTGATTTTCGCTTGGGCGGTGTTGCATTGGCTGAAAAAGATAAACAGCGTTTTGCACAAATCAAACAACGTCTTTCAGAATTGTCCACGAAATTTTCCAATAATGTATTGGATGCAACCCAGGCTTGGTACAAGCAAATAACACAAGTTGAAAAGCTTTCAGGTTTGCCTGAGTCTGCACTCGCCCAGGCCGCACAAGCGGCTAAACAAAAAAATCTGCCAGGTTATGTGTTAACGCTGGATTTTCCTTCGTACTACGCAGTCATGATGTATGCAGATGATCGTCAATTGCGTGAAGAAATTTATCATGCTTATGTAACCCGTGCTTCAGCAGAAGGAAAAAAATTTGACGGAAGTTCAGCAGCGGAATGGGACAACACCGACATTATTGCCGAAACTCTGGCACTTCGTCATGAAAAAGCCAGGTTGTTAGGGTTTAATCATTATGCAGAGAAATCATTGGCCAGCAAAATGGCGGAATCACCAGAGCAGGTGATGACATTTTTAAGCCAGATGGCAACCCAATCCAAACCTTACGCAGAAAAAGATTTTGCAGAATTAGCCACTTTTGCAAAAGCGTCAGGATGCGTTGATTTGCAAGCCTGGGATGTTACCTATTACAGTGAAAAATTACGCATTGCCAAATACGACATTTCGCAGGAAATATTGCGTGTGTATTTTCCTGCTGAAAAAGTCATCGCCGGGATGTTCAGTATTGTACAAAAATTGTTTTCAGTTCAAATCGAACAACTGAAGGATTTTGACACTTATCATCCTGATGTACGTTTTTATCAAATCAAAAAAAATGATCAGGTCATCGCGTATTTTTATCTGGATATGTTTGCGCGAGATAACAAAAAAGGCGGTGCATGGATGGCAGATTGTCGTGTACGCCGCAAAACAGCTCAAGGAGTGCAATTGCCTGTCGCATTTTTAACCTGTAACTTTACACCGCCAGTAGATGACAAACCTTCATTGCTGACGCATGACGAAGTCACGACTTTATTTCATGAATTTGGCCATGGTTTGCATCATATGTTGACGCAAATTGATGTCGCGGCGGTGAGTGGTATTAATGGCGTTGCCTGGGATGCGGTTGAGTTGCCCAGTCAGTTTATGGAAAACTGGTGTTGGGAAGCGGATGCTATCCCTCTCATCTCCGGGCATTTTGAAACAGGTGAGCCGCTGCCAAAAAAATTACTGAACAAAATGTTGGCAGCAAAAAACTTTCAATCCGGCTTGCAAATGATCCGGCAATTGGAGTTTTCGATTTTCGATTTTCGATTGCACGCAGAATATAACCCTGATTCGCCATTGAGTGCACATCAATTATTGAATCAGGTGCGTGATCAAATCGCGGTTATCAAACCACCGGCATGCAATCGATTCGAAAACAGTTTCAGTCATATTTTTACCGGTGGTTATGCTGCAGGTTATTACAGTTACAAATGGGCAGAAGTGCTGTCTGCAGATGCTTATTCACGATTTGAAGAAGAAGGCATTTTTAATTCTGAAACCGGAAATAGTTTTCTGACCGAAATTTTGCAACAAGGCGGAAGCAAACCGCCTATGGAGTTGTTTAAAAACTTTCGTGGCCGTGAACCCAAAATTGATGCACTCCTTCGTCATTCCGGGATCATTGAAAATGCTTGAAATGATAAAAAACAATACATGTAGGGGCAGGCGTTTGCGTCTGCTTTATGT
The DNA here is from genome assembly GCA_965650675.1 of uncultured Cellvibrio sp. Classification (GTDB taxonomy): domain Bacteria; phylum Pseudomonadota; class Gammaproteobacteria; order Pseudomonadales; family Cellvibrionaceae; genus Cellvibrio. Next base: position 11,698 of record CBFGPN010000023.1, on the reverse strand, counting down.
AGTCACATGCAACTGCTTTGGCGGAGATCATCATGTCATTTAGTCAAAAACGTCGTTTTGTTGCAGGTGCAGTCTGCCCACGTTGTTCGGAAATGGATAAATTGGTTGTCTATAACGAAGACGGAAAAGATTTTCGTGAATGTGTTGCCTGTGGCTACAAAGACGAAATGCATTTCAAACCTGTCGCCAGAGAATTGGAAACCCGCGTTAACCAAACCGAAGCAGAAAAAAACCAGATCGAAGCAGTAAAAATTATTCCATTTGAGAAATAATTTAGGCGGTAAGGTTCTTCCCCCTGCCAAGGGGGAGGTTAGGAGGGGGTAAGGCTTTTCTGGCACAAGATTCGCAGTAGTGAAATCAAGATAATGTTTTTAGTTTTTTATCGAAATTTCGCTATGCCTTGGTGCATGGCATGTTAACAATGCACACTGGTAATCCTCGCCATGAAAAAAGAAGAACTTGTTGAAGCCATTATTCTCGCCAAACAAAAAATGAATTTAACCTGGGAAGGCATAGCCAGCAGTATTGGCATGTCACCTGTCTGGACTACATCGGTCTGTTTGGGCATGAATAGCGCGCCAGCCGATAAAGCGGAAGCCTTGTGCAAATTATTTAATCTACCCGACTCCGCTAAAGCAGCATTAATGCAATGCCCCACCAAAACCTGGGAACATGCAATTCCACAAGACCCACTGATTTACCGTCTGTACGAAATGATCGGCGTTTACGGCCCAACAATTAAAGAAATTATTCACGAAAAATTCGGCGATGGCATCATGAGCGCAATTGATTTCACTATGGAAATAGGCAAGGAAGAAAATCCAAAAGGCGATAGAGTGATTATTAATTTAAATGGGAAATTTTTGCCTTATAAGAGTTGGTAAGGGATGCCTCCCTGCCTAACTCTGGATGTTGTTGAATAATTCCAATAGTGATTTAATTTTTATTTCGCTAGCCTCGTGATTTTTGCGTTGCTGCATTCCTAAATCATATTGGTTGTTAAGGTGCTCGCTAATTTCACTATCCAGACGTTCAATCGTGGCAAGCCATAGGGGGCCATTTGCTATTTTTATTTCTGTGGCGATATCTTGATTATGAATGTTTTTAAATACTTCAATTAACTCAAGCGATTTTTTTGTTGCAAGAGTCTTTTCAGCATTAATGCTAATTTGTAGTTGCATGTTTTCCAATAATCTGGGAGTTACTTGTGTTGTAAATTTGTTTCTTTCATTAACAGAAATTTCAGCAAGTAGTTCTGATAGTTCTTGAATGTATCGCCCGTTATATTGTTCATATGATGTTTTTTCAATAGCCAATAGTTTTAGGTATTCATTGAGTGTGTGGTTTGCGGTTGCTCTCCCTGATTGCGTAGCGTAGTTGCTCATCTCGAAAGCAGATTCTACATTTAGATTCTGCCTGTAATCCTTGATATATTCTTCCATCTGAGTGACTAACTTACGAGTTTCTGTGGCTAGTTGTAAAACTTTATCGTGAAAATCCTGCTTCATTTTTAAACACCTGGTTGGTTGATGTTTGACACATGCTGATTATTCACAATTCACCTTTGTGGAATGTCGAATAAAAAGTACCAATTTATCAACGTCGGTTCTGTCCCACTCTACGCGACCAGCCAAACCATCATTCGCAACCTTGCAGTTTTCACCAAATGTTTGTTGAATTTTTTGGTTCTCAGCTGCAATTAATGAAAGTATTTGATAGCGATATTTTTCTGGGTTTACAATGCTTAAACCTATATCGCCACGCTCTTCCAGTTCTGTGCGTCCGATCAATTTGGCATTGGTAACAAATTTCTTAAGTTCGGTAATTTGAGTTTTTGCATTCTTGTTACTATCAATTGCCACTTTAATTGAAATATTAACATAGCTGGTGTCAGTTACTTTTTTGTCTTCGATAATCACCAGTGAATCGTTATTTAAATCAACAGGAGTCAGAAATTCTTCACCGTATGAGAGTTCAATACCTTTAATTTTTGATGCTGACGAAATCAAATTTTTGATTGAATCAATAATTTCAGATTTCCGCAGTTCCGGTGCTCGACTGTCATTAATCAGTTTCACTTTTTGCACTAAAAAATCTGCTTTTTTGGTAAAAGTGATGGCGGGAGTATCGTAATAATCACCTGATCTAAGTCCCGTTACGACTATTTCCTCTGCATAGTCTTGTGCGAAAAGGTTTAAGGGAAGCAGGGTAGTGACAAGTAACGGGATTAGTGAATATTTTTTCATAATGTATTTCCTTTTTGGTTTAGGTGTAACTATTGCTTTTCTTTTGAATTGATAAATATACTTTTTTGATCCATAGCTATTAACCTCAATGATTTTTATTTTTATCCACCCAACTCTCCACCACCAAGCTCCCAATCATATCGCCTTGCACATTCACTGCTGTGCGAATCGTATCAAGCAATCTGTCGATGGGTAATAAAATGGCGATGGCTTCTATGGGTAAGCCTACGGATTCCAGAACCATAATCATGGTGACCATGCCGGCGCTGGGGATTCCGGGGGCGCCCATGGCGGCGATCATGGCGGTGCAGAAAATAATGAGTTGTTGTGCAAAAGTTAAATCAATTCCGGCGAGGTTGGCGACGAATAATGCAGCGGATGCTTCATAGAGAGCGGTGCCGTCCATATTGATGCTGGCGCCGAGGGGGACGACAAAACCGGCGATGGGTTTGCTAACGCCTAATTTATTTTCAACGCAATTCAATGTGACAGGTAGTGTGGCTGAACTGGAACTGGTGGCGAATGCAGTAATTAAGGCTTCGCGTGCGCCGCTCCAAAACCAAAACGGGGATTTTTTGGTGAAGATGTAAAGAATTAAGGGCAGTACCACTACTGCGTGAAATAATGTGGTGGCAAAAATTAAAATAACAAATGAGCCCAAAGTGCTGATCAATTGTGAATCTTGCGTGGCGACTAATTTGCAAAGTAGTGCGGCGATGCCGAGTGGAGCCAAGTGCATAATCCAACCCACTATGCGCATAATCAACTCAAATAACTCTTCCATGATTTCCATAAAGCGTGAATTTTGTTTGCCATTTTTAATAACGGCTATACCCAGAATCAGTGCAAAAATAATAATCGGGAAAATACTGCCAGATGTCAAAGCTGCAAAAGGATTTTGAAACAGTGAATGTAAAAACTGCGCGAAGAACTGATCTGCTGATAATGACTGCGCTGAAAATTTTTCCATTGCATCAGCAAATAACGTCATTTCCAAATCAGCGCCTGGTTTAAACCAGTTGGTTGCAATTAAGGCAACCAGCATTGCCAGCCCCATAGAACACAAAAAGAAAATCAAGGTGACTTTCCAAACCAGACTGGCTTGCTGATGTTGTTGCAGCCGCGCAACGCCGATAAAAATGGACGAAAATACCAAAGGCACCAGCACCATTTTTAACATGTCGATAAATAAGGTGCCGATGAGATTGGCGATATAAAGCGTGTATATTCTTGTTGAAGAATCAGCATCGAATTGAGCAATACCTGCGCCGATTAAAACGCCGAGTATGGCGGCGATGAATATTTGTTTGTTTAGGCTTGGCATTGAACCCCTCTCCCCTACCCCTCTCCCACAAAGGGGAGAGGGGACTTGGTTCTATTCAAATGTTACTTGAACTCATTCTTTCAAGTTTATCTTTTATTTTTTTAAGAACTCAAATCTGCTCCCTCTCCCTTGATGGGAGAGGGCTGGGGAGAGGGTGTTTTTACAAACACTCCACATCTTTCCCCGCACCTTTCACCAAACTCACATTGGCAAACGTCACATCCAAAGTGCCTTCAGTAATTAATGAGAAAGGTTGCAACACTTGCGTCCAGAATTCGCTGGCTGGTTGTTCAATGCCAAAATTTTCACCTGACTTTGGATAACAGCCCAGCGGTACAGTTACGGTTTTCCAACCTTGACCGGTGAAAGTTTTTAATGTTTCAGTGAGATCAATATCGGACGCACAATAAGATCCACAACCCAAACGCAGGAAAGTGGTTTTGTCGGGAGCGCTATCGACTTTGATATCAAATACCAGTGCAGAATTTTCTTTTACATAATTGGTAAAATCTTTTCGACTTTCGACAGCCAGTGCAACTTGCCCGCTGCCTTTTCCATTCCATACGACACGGCGTGCGTCTTCCTGTACTTCGCGATCCACTGCAGTCATTTCCAGTGAAGATACGCTGACAGTTTTTCCAGCCATAACAAGGCGATCATTTTGATAACCTGTGACTTCCAGTTGCCATTCATCTATGGGACGGCGATTAAAAATATCCAGTTTATCTACCACTTCTTCGGCTTTGAGACCTTCTTCGGATAAACCATCACCCAAAGTATCTTTATCGCCGTAACTTAATCCATAACCGTAAGCAAAAAGTGGATCGTATTGTTCATCGCCGATGTTCAATGGTGTTTGATCAGGTTTTTTCGGCCAGGAAAAACTCAGGCGACCTTTCATGTCGTAATTAATTCCACCTTCGGCATTTTTGAAAATCACATCAGCAACACCATTGCCTTCTGAACCTGGTAGCCAAACTGCAACAAATGCATCGGATGCATTTAATTCGCGATTCACCCAAAGCGGGCGTCCGGAAATAAATAATGACACTACAGGGATATTTTGACTGCGTAATTTTTTCAGCAATTCCCAATCTCTTGCATCGCGTGGTTTGTATGCGAGATTGCCTACATCACCTTGCATCTCAGCGTAGGGATCTTCACCGAATACGACTATGGCCACATCCGGTTTTTCAGTGAAAAATCCATCAACACTGAGAATGGTTTTGCCACCGGCAGCGTTAACGACTTGATTAATGCCGTCATAAATTGAACTGCCGCCGGGGAAATCTGCGTTGGTGTTGCCGGTACCTTGCCAGGACACTGACCAGCCACCGGATTGTTTGCCAATATTGTCGGCACCATCACCGGCAACCAATACTTTTTGGTTGCGTGCCAGTGGTAACAAATTGTTTTTGTTTTTCAACATCACCAGCGATTCACGCACAGCTTGACGTGCAATTTCACGATGTTCGGGTGCGCCAAGAATTTCTTTTTTGCCTGCTAATGGGCGAGTTGACGGAGCGCCTTTTTCAAACAGACCTGCGCGAATTTTTACACGTAAAATTCTACGCACTGCATCATCCAATCGTGTTGCCGTAATTTCACCGGATTTGGCTTGAGCTAATAAATTTTTGTAGAGTTCTTTCCAGTTTGGATCAGGCACCATATAAATATCCAAACCGGCCATTAGCGATTGCGGGCAGTTCAATACGGTGCAACCGGGAATAAAACTGTGACCATTCCAATCACCTACCACAAGCCCATCAAATCCCATTTGATTTTTTAGTACATCAGTCAATAAATATTGGTGGCCGTGCATGCGTGTGCCTTGCCAACTGGTGAAAGAAGCCATCACGACCTGAGCACCGGCTTCAAGGCCGCTGAAATATCCGGCACCGTGAATATCGCGCAAATGTGTTTCATCACCTTGTGTCGGGCCGCGATCAACGCCTTGTAATGTCCCACCATCACCTATGTAATGTTTGGTGGTGGCGATAATGTGTTCATTACTTAGAAATTTTTCTGATCCGCCTTCACCTTGTAAACCTTTTACCATTTCACCGGCAAACGATTTTACTATGCGGGGATCTTCTGACCAGGATTCATAAGTACGGCCCCAACGATCATCGCGTGCGACGGCGACTGTTGGTGAGAAATCCCAATCCAGACCGGTTGCTGCAATTTCGCGTGCAGTTGCCCAACCAATTTTTTTCAACAATTCAGGATTATTGGTCGCACCCAAACCAATATTGTGTGGAAACAGAGTTGCGCCCACCACATTGCCCAAACCATGCACGGCATCAGTGCCCCACATAATCGGAATACCAATTCGACCATCAGATTTATCTACCGAGGCATTGTAAAAACTGTCAGCCAGTTTTACCCAGTCTTCCAGTGTTGCGTATTTATTTTTACCGGGCGTGCTACCGCCACCATTTAAAACAGAACCTACGTGATATTGCTTGATGTCATCCGGTGTGACTTCATGTATTTCCGGTTGAATCACTTGCCCGATTTTTTCTTCCAGTGTCATTCGGGCCATTAAATCATCGATACGTTTTTCAATCGCCGGATCTTTGACAACTGCGCTTTTTATTGCTGGCCATTCAACCTGGCTTGCCGTTTTTGTGACACTTGGTTCGGATGCTGCTGATGTGGATTCCTGTTTTGAATCACAAGCCGCCAGCGTTAGTGCCAGCACACCTGAGACAAACAAGCCCGGTGATTTTATTTTCATGGTTTTGACCTCAATAGAAATTAACAAATAAATTTTTGCAGATTGCTTTACCCACAATCAGTTGGCCGATTATAGAAAAAATTTTGCGCAAATGAGTTTCACTTTCGGGTATTGATTAAAGTGGTTCCTGTTTTTCACTGACGCTGATTCAAACTTGCTTTCTGAATTCTGTGCAGTTCAGCAATTCCGTCTTTTGCCAGTTTTAACATGGCCGCAAATTGTGCTTCGGTAAAAGGTTCTGCTTCGGCCGTTCCCTGAATCTCGATAATGCCGCCGTCATCGGCCATCACCACATTCATGTCGGTGTCAGCGGCGGAATCTTCAGGGTAGTCCAGATCCAGCACCGCTGTTCCCTGATAAATGCCAACAGAGACCGATGCTATGGCACGCTTTAATGCTTGTCCTTTGGTTTTACCTTCTTTTTCCAAATGGGCAATGGCATCTGCCAGGGCTACCCACGCACCGGTGATTGAAGCCGTGCGAGTGCCGCCGTCGGCCTGAATTACATCGCAGTCAAGATGGATAGTGTTTTCACCCAATGCCTCCAGATCCACAGCTGCACGCAACGAACGGCCAATCAATCGCTGGATTTCCACAGTGCGACCTTGTTGTTTGCCACGAGCCGCTTCGCGATCCATGCGGGTACCGGTTGAACGCGGCAACATGCCGTATTCCGCCGTCAGCCAACCTTGTCCTTTTCCCTTCAAAAAAGAAGGAACGCCATTGACCACGCTGGCAGTACAAATCACTTTGGTGTCCCCAAATTCCACCAATACAGAACCCTCTGCATGTTTGGTGTAATGACGTGTGATTTTTACAGAGCGGAGTTGGTCAGGTTGGCGAAGACTTGGGCGCATGGGATGATCCTGTACATAAATTAAGGAGGGTGAACTTTAACAGCTCGCTATGCTATATTCATCTAGTCATCTATCTGGTCATTTGGAGGTATATATGAATACTTGGCCTGTTCAAGACGCAAAAGCACGGTTTAGTGAGTTATTGGATTCCTGTTTGCAGGAGGGGCCTCAAATGGTTTCCCGTCGTGGGTGCGATACGGCTGTTCTCATTTCTGTTGAAGAATGGAATCGCCTGAATGCGGGTAAAAAACCTGGATTAAAAGCTCTTTTGCTGGCTCCCTCTTTTGGTGAAATTGAATTGCCTGAACGAGGTAAAGCAAAACGCCGTAAGTCAGAAGCTTTGGAATAATTTTTTGCAGGGAAATAAAAATGTATTTAGTGGATACCAATGTAATTTCAGAATTGAGAAAAGCAAAACCCCATGGCGGAGTAATGGCCTGGGTGAATCAGGTTGATGAAAAGGATTTGTTTATTAGCGTTGTAACTTTGGGCGAGATACAAAAAGGCATTGAAAAAACACGGATGCAAGATAAACCCAAAGCGCTTGCTTTTGATCATTGGTTGGATCAAATCGCTGAAGAATACAACATTCTGCCTATGACCGAAAAAACCTTTCGCTTGTGGGCAAAGCTGATGCATGGATTGACTGATGATCTCTACGAAGATGCTATGATCGCCGCCACCGCTATAGAGCATCAGCTTGTCGTAGTCACTCGAAATGTTCGCGATTTTTCGGCATTTAATATCAAAATACTAAACCCATTTGAATTCAAATAAATAACAGGAATTGAAATATGCCACGCAGTATGACCGGATTTTCCCGCCGCGAAGCCAAATTTTCATGGGGAACACTTGTTTGGGAAATTCGCAGCGTCAATCATCGCTACCTCGAACCCAGTTTTCGTTTGCATGAAGACTTTCGCGAAATTGAACCGCAATTACGCGACGCCATGCGCAAATTATTACAGCGCGGAAAAGTGGAAGCCAGTTTGCAAGTGCATTGGGAACACGAAGGCGAAAACGAATTGGGTATTAACGAGCAACGCGCCGCACAAATCGCCAAAGCAGCACAACAAATCAATCAATATTTAGGCGAGACTGCTGCACCTTTAAGCGCTCTGGATATTTTGAAATGGCCAGGTGTGATCCAAAAACAAGAGCTCAATCGCGAAGAATTGCATCAAGCGGCTTTGCAATTATTCGATCAGGCGCTTGAAGGATTGGTTGAACACCGTTCACGTGAAGGTGCAGAACTCGAACAATTAATTTTGCAGCGTTTGCAATCCGTTTCCGAAAATGTCATTAAAGTTCGTCAACTGATGCCCACCATTCTCGCCGCTCAACGCGAAAAATTACAAACCAAACTCGCCGCATTACAAATCGAATTGGATCCGGAACGTCTCGAACAAGAAATCGTCCTGCTCGCCCAAAAAGCCGATGTAGACGAAGAACTCGACCGCCTCGACACCCACGTCACCGAAGTCAAACGCAGTTTGAAACAAACTGATTCGTTAGGCCGCCGTTTGGATTTTTTAATGCAAGAATTAAATCGCGAAGCGAATACACTCTCATCCAAATCAGTTGTGAGTGAAACTACACAAACGGCTGTGGAATTGAAAGTGTTGATCGAGCAGATGCGGGAGCAGGTGCAGAATATTGAGTGATTTGTATAATGATTTATAAGAATAAATAAGGAGTAATGAATGTTAACCCCATACCAAAGTCAATATTATGCGTGGATGTTAACGCGCCGGGCTGCAATTGATTCAATTGAATCTTTGGCGCCTACATTGGTGGATTCCCAAGTTGATCTTAATCCTCATCAAGTGGATGCGGCACTTTTTGCGTGTAGAAATCCATTATCAAAAGGGGTCATTCTTGCTGATGAAGTGGGGCTTGGAAAAACTATTGAAGCAGGTTTGGTTATTTCGCAACGTTGGGCGGAAAGAAAACGAAAGATACTGATCATTACACCAGCAAACCTGCGAAAACAATGGCATCAAGAATTACAAGATAAATTCAATCTTTTGGCCACAGTTTTGGAGGCAAAAAGTTACAACACACTCCGCAAAGCAGGGCATCTAAATCCTTTTTCTGTTACTGGCCCAATTATTTGTTCCTATCAATTTGTTAAAGCGAAAGCGCATGATGTAAAACAAATTGATTGGAATTTGGTTGTTATTGATGAAGCACATCGATTAAGGAATGTATATAAATCAGGAAATGTTATTGCGCGAACAATTAAAGAAACACTTGATCATGTAAACCATAAGGTGTTTTTGACGGCAACACCATTGCAAAATTCCTTGCTCGAACTCTATGGTTTAGTAAGCATGATTGATGATCGTGTATTTGGTGATTTAGAAAGCTTCAAATCACAGTTTATGCAAGTGAATCGTGACCAAGTGTTTTCGACATTGCGGTCTCGTATAGCTCCCTTGTGCCAACGTACGCTACGTCGACAAGTACAGCAATATGTTCCCTATACTGCAAGAATAGCCATTCTCGAAGAGTTTATCCCTTCAGCAGAAGAGCAACGGGTTTCATCGATGGTTGCTGAATATCTTCGGCGTCCCAATTTAAAAGCTTTACCTGCAGGGCAGCGTCAACTTATTTCGTTAGTTTTATGGAAGCTTTTAGCTTCATCAACACATGCAATTGGTGCGGCGCTAGAAACTATGGCAAATCGCTTGCAAAAGTTGCTCGATAAAACAGATAAGCCTGTAGATTTAATAGAAGAATTTGATGAGGACTTTGAAGCTCTTAATGAAACAGCCGATGAATGGGATCAAGACCAAATTACAGATACAGTAGTTACACCTGAAGAGCGAAAAGCAATTGAGGATGAAATTGCTGAACTGCGCATGTTTAAAGAGTTGGCTACGAATATAGGTGAAAACACAAAAGGAAAATCGCTTTTAATTGCATTGGATAAAGCATTTAATGAACTGGATCGATTGCGGGCGGCCAAGAAAGCAATAATCTTTACTGAATCAAAGCGTACGCAAAATTATTTGTTGTCTTTGTTGGAGGGAACTAAATATGGTGACGGAATTGTCCTTTTTAATGGTACGAATTCTGATTCGCGTGCGCAAAAAATATATAAAGAGTGGATTAAAAAACATGAAGGTTCTGATCGAATTAGCGGATCTAAAACGGCCGATACTCGAGCAGCCCTCGTTGAGCACTTTAGAGAAAAAGGCACCGTGATGATTGCTACGGAAGCTGGTGCTGAAGGGATTAACCTGCAATTTTGTTCTTTGGTAATTAATTACGATTTACCTTGGAATCCACAGCGAATCGAGCAACGAATTGGTCGTTGCCATCGTTATGGTCAAAAGCATGACGTTGTCGTTGTTAATTTCGTTGATTTGAGTAATCAGGCGGATGCGCGTGTTTATCAATTACTTGATCAAAAATTTAAACTTTTTGAAGGTGTTTTTGGCGCAAGTGACGAGGTTCTTGGTGCTATAGGTTCGGGTGTTGATTTTGAGCGTCGGATTGCTGATATTTACAGAACCTGCCGAACGCCAGAGACAATTAATACAGCATTTGTAAAATTACGTGAAGAGCTTTCCGGCGAAATAGATGAGGCTATGATTAAAACTCGTCAAAATCTTCTCGAAAATTTCGACGAAGAAGTTCAGGAAAAATTACGTATTCAGCAAGAAAATAGTAAGACCGCATTGGATGTTTACGAAAAAATGCTAATGGATTTAACTAAATCGGAATTGTTTGCGTGCGCCAATTTTTATCCAGAAGGTTTTAACTTAACTAGATTGCCAGATTCAAATCTTCAAGGAGTTGAGCTTGGAAAATATGAATTGCCGAGGCGTAGTGGTGATGCTCATCTGTATAGGCTTGGGCATCCATTAGCAGAATGGATTACAGTTCAAGCGAAAGAGAGATCTCTGCTCGGAGCCACAATTAAATTTGATTATAAGGCCTATGGTAACACTATCAGTGCGCTGCTTCCCTATAGAGGAAAAAAGGGAGTTCTAAGTCTTGGATTGTTAGAAGTTGATGCGCTTGATCAAAAAGAGCAGTATCTAATTGTGTCTGCAATAGATGAGGACGGAAATGCTTTAGTTGATGATATTCCCGAAAAGCTACTAAAAATTCCTGCGTCAGTTGTTGAAAGTAACACCGCAATTTCGTCAGTTGCTATTGATGAAAATATGAATAATAAAAAAGATAAACTTCTCAATAAGGTCAATGAAAGAAATCTCGGTTGCTTTCAGCAAGAAATTGAAAAGTTAGAGGCATGGTCAGATGATTTGAAGCTTCGATTAGAACAAGATATTGTCGAAATGGATCGGCAAATTCGAGAGATGCGGAAAAGTGCAATTGTTGCGGCAACATTAGAACTTAAGTTGCATTGGCAAAAATCACAAAGAGAACTAGAAGCAAAAAGACGAAAAATCAGAAAGCACATATATGAACAATATGATGAGATTGATGCGGAAAGAAACTTGTTAATTGAAAGCTTGGAGTCAAAGCTTAAACAAGAAGTTATTTTTAATAAGTTGTT
>CBFGPN010000022.1:0-32422 GCA_965650675.1 uncultured Cellvibrio sp. | reverse complement strand
AGGAGAAAAATAATTAAAATAAGTTTCAATATTCTCATATTCATTTATAACGCCGCGATAAACGGTGGTTTTTAAGTTGCATTTTTGCCATAAAATGGAGCGAAGCGGAATGGCAAAAATGCAACTTAAAAACCATCCGTTTGATTGCTTTGTTAGGAATTATTAATTTCCCATTCAGTAACAACCACACCGAAAATAGACTTCTTTCCATATAAATTCACTTTAATATTTCCTTCCGGTAAAGTAACAAAGACTTCATAATCTAGGCAAATCTTGCCCTTTGGCATTCTTTCAAAAAAACTGCCAGAAAAATAATAGTCGCAACTTTTTCTATGGCGCTTGTGAACTTTATGAAGAATCGCTAAGGTTCCATATTTTTCCCCAAAAATCTTTGTATGAATATCACAAGTTCCATAAATTGAACCGCATAGAAACAGCGCAAATAATACACCAGATAGCGGAATTAATAATATATAGCAAAATAACCTTATAATTTTATATTTGCAATATTTGTTACTTTTTTCAAGTTGCCTTCTAAGTGCTTCTCTTTTATTGGGGTAGGATAGAATTATATAAGCAAATGATATTGAAAAAATAATTGAAAGAAAAATACTAGATATTTTTAGAAATTCCCAAAGGCGTTCATTAACAACCAAATTTCCAAAAATCATTCCATATATAGTTAAGATAGGTAGCCCAATCATTAGGTTTATTAGTATGACTTTTCGTAGGGCAGGATTTTTACTTCCATAGAGGCTTTCTTTAAATGACATTTTTTTCCTAACAGTTTAATATACAGCGCCAACTATATATCTCCAGACTGTATATTTACAAGCTCATCGGGTTTTTCGCTGTATATTTCCGTTTTTATTTTGTTGTCGTCTTAAATTGTTTTTTGTTTTCAGCGAGTTAGGGGCGCTGAATAAAAGTGTAGATAAAATGTTGCTGTATATTTCCATTCATCATTTTCTCTTTATTATGTCTCTGATTAAAAACCTTGCAGGGTTCAACGCATTTGCTAATTGCTGGCTTATGGGGAGTGGTTCTTTATTGATGATGGATGCCAATAATTCTGCGCACAGTGGTGTGTAGGCCAGTCCGCGGGAGCCTTGGGCGAGGTTGAGGTATAGGCCTGGGTGGTAGTTACCGGGTTGGGTGATTCCGGCGCGGGCGTTGACGGAAAGTTTGGCAAAATTTTGTTGGATTTTTTCTTTGTTGGGTGCTTGGCCTACGGCAGGGAGATAGTCGGGCAGACTGGCTCTGAAAGCGACGCGGCCGGTTAATTTTTCTATTTCAATTTCTTGCCAATAATTGGCCAGCGCAGGTAAATGTTGTTTGAAACTATTGAAATTGGTTTGATGATCTTTTGAAGTGGTGTTGGGGTTGTGGTCGCGTAAATTGAAGGTGGCACCTATGCAAAATTGTCCGTTTTCAGCGGGGCTGATGTAACCCTCTGTACAAATCACCGTTTTTAATTGCAATGTTTCGGGTTGGGGTAGATAGGTGACTTGTCCGCGAATGCTATTAAAAGGAAGATGACGAGTCAGATCGAAATTTGCAGCGTCGCGACTGTTTGCGAGAATAACTATGTTGGATTCTATTTGAAAATTATTTTCAGTACCTACTTGCCATGAATCATCAAGTCTATTTAATTCGATGGCTTGTGATGCATAACGAATATTGATGTTTGGATGATTGGTTAAAAGTTTGCAGAGGTTTTTTGGGTTGATCCAACCGGATGTTGGAAAATAAAGGCCGCCGTATTGCAAGTTAACTCCAGCAATTTCGCTGGCTTGTTCGGCGCTGACAAATTGCACCAGCGCATCGGCTTTAGCAAAACGTTTTAGCAAATGCTGATGTAATTTCGTTTCCGCATCGTTATACGCCAGTTGCAATAATCCCGATTGCTGACCAATTTCCGGCCACAAATCTGCATAATAATGAAGAGCAAATTGCAGCGCGTGCAGATTAAATGCAGCCTGGGCTTCGTCCAGCATTGAAAGTTTTGCGTAGACAGCACCTTGTGGATTTCCACTGGCTTCTTGCGCGAGAGCGTGGTGACGTTCGATTAATGTGACTTGCCAACCCCGTTCGGCTAGCGCTCTTGCTGTGTGACAACCTGAAATTCCACCACCAATAATTGTTGCTGTTTTTTCCGTGTATTCAGTTTGATTGTCGGAAATTGTCCAGGGGATAGGGTAGGGTGAGAAGCTGCCTTTGAATTCAAATTGTTTTACATCAGGTGCGACAGGTTCAATCGCGAATTGCCCTTTGACCATTTCACGTTTGCGACCAAAGCCCGCTACTTTTTCGATTGCGAAGCCAACTTTTTTCAAACCATTTTTTACCAAAGCGGCTGCGCTGAACGTCGCAACAGTTGTTTGTAAATGACTGAGATTGGCAATCGCTGAAAATAATTCATCACTCCACATTTGTGGATTTTTTGCCGGAGCGAAACCATCAAGAAACCAGGCATCCATTTTAAAACCGGCGCGCATAAATAATGGGTGGGTTGATGCCAGTAATTTTGTAAAACCTTCAACAGCATCATCAATAATCAGTGTGAGTTTTATGCGGCCTTGCATGAAAGAGAGTCGGTGGAAAGCATGACCCCACCCTAACCCTCCCCTCGACAACTGTTCCTGACATTGTTCTACCTCCTGCGTCCATGCAGTCGTTGCCAGGGGAGGGGACTGCTCCTCCCCCTGGCAAGGGGGAGGTTGGGAGGGGGTCTTTCCCACAAAACAAGGATAAGCATCAATTAATTGCGAGGATAAAAACTCAAGTTCGGGCCAAAGTGCCAATGCTTTTTGTAAATCATGTTTGTGCAGTGGAAATTTTTCAACAGAAACAAAATGGAATTGTGCGGAAGAGGGTGCGGTCTTTAACCATAAATCCCAGGCGGCTAAAAAATTTAAACCTGATCCAAAACCGGTTTCGCCAATCACGAAAAAACTATTTTCGGATAATTTTTTCCAGCGTTCTGTTAATTGATTGTGTTGTAAAAATACATGACGGGTTTCTTCCAGACCGTTGGCCTTTGAAAAATAAACATCGCCAAACGATTTGGAAATTGGTTGGCCTTGATCGTCCCATTCAATTGATGCGTGCAAAACCCCCTCCTAACCTCCCCCTTCGTAAGGGGGAGGGACTTGACTCCCTGTATGCAACAGAGTGAGATCTGTTCCCTCTCCTCGACAACTGTTCCTGACGTTGTTCTACCTCCTGCATCCATGTAGTCGTTGTCAAGGGGGAGGTTAGGAGGTGAATGCTTTTCACAAACCAAACTCCCGCAAAACCTGTTCACACCAAATCGCAATTCGCTCATTGGTTTTTTGAAATTCATTTTCTTCATCCAATGCCAGTCCGACAAAATATTTGCCATCGGGTGTAAGCGCTTTTGATGCTTCAAATTCGTAACCTTCGCGCGGCCAATAACCGCATGCTGTTGCACCGCGATGAATTAATTTACTGTGCAAGTAACCCATAGCATCCAAAAACCACTCAGGATAACCCACTTGATCACCCAATCCATAAATAGCAATTTTCTTGCCGGTGAAATCCAGTTGATCCAATTCATCCCAACAATTTTCCCAGTCTTCCTGTAGTTCACCGTAATCCCAGGTAGGAATACCGAAAATCAAATAGTCATAAAAACCGGTTTGCACCAGTGGTGTTTCGGCAATATTAAAGATATCAACTTTATCTTCACCCAATTGCTGACGAATTTTTTCGCCTGCCATTTCGGTGTAGCAGGTAGAACTGCCGTAGAAGAGAGCGATTTTTTGCATGCTAATTACCACCCTCAAAACCAATCTGCCGCCAAGCCTCATACACCATAACAGCGACAGCATTCGACAGGTTCATACTGCGGCTGTTGGCGACCATGGGCAGGCGCAAGACCCGGTCTGCGGGTAAAGCATTGCGTAATTCCTGTGGTAATCCGCGACTTTCAGGGCCGAAGACGAGATAGTCGCCTGATTGAAAACTAACCTCGCTGTGGCATTGTTTGCCCTTGGTGCTGAGAGCAAACCATCGAGAGGGGCTTTCGCTCGCTATAAAAGCTTGCCAATTGTGGTGAATTTTAACTGCCTGGACTTCCATGTAATCCATTCCGGCACGCGTTACATTTTTTTCATCCAATGAAAATCCCAAAGGTTCGATTAGATGTAATTGGCAGCCGGTATTGGCAGCCAGACGAATAATATTTCCCGTGTTAGGCGGGATTTCCGGTTCAAACAAAACAATATGAAACATTGGCGTAAAGTCACTTTGTGGTCTATATCTACAGACGATGGTTATCTATTAGTGCTTGATTATAAGCAAGAGTTATTAAGTCTCCGAGTCTTTTATTTGAGGCCAGAGTGAAAAATTTTGCCGCATCTCTAAAAAGTTTATTGCCTCGATCAAAACGACATGGTGCCCTGTTAGGTATTGAGTTTGCCGCAACGGGTGTCGCCTGGGTTCATTTATTACGGGACGACGAAAAAATAGTCTGTCAACACGCAGAATTTATTCCTGTCTCAAACAGTGAAAATCCCGTTGATGAATTGCGAAGCCGTTTGTCGAAAATGGGGTTGCAAAATCTTCCATGCCATTTTGTATTAACCAGTGGTTCCTACCAGATAATTTTGGGTGAAGCACCCAAGGTTCCGGAAGAGGAACTGGCAGAAGCTTTGCGATGGCGTGTTAAAGATCTGATCCAGTTTCCAATTCAACAGGCAGTAGTGCAAGGATTTTTTTTACCGGAAGACAGTGCGCGTGGCGCGAACCGTATGGCTTATGCAGTGGCGGTGCAACGCTCCATCATTGAAAACCTGAGTAGCCATGCCCGCAATTTGAAACTGAATTTATTGTCGATTGATATTCCCGAATTGGCTTTACGTAATCTTGTTCATTTTTGTGCGGAAGATGGCAAGCGTGGTATTGCATTGGTGAGATTGGTACAGGGAAGCGGCAGTTTGATTATTGTTCGCGACAATAATCTGTATTTGTCACGGCAATTTAATTTACCTTACAACGCCGGGTTGCTCGATGATTTACCTGCCGATAATTTAGTTTTGGAAGTACAGCGTTCGTTGGATTATTTTGAACGACAAATGCGTCAGGTTCCTCCTGGCCAAATTTATCTTTGCGGAGAAAATGTTACAGCCGATAAATTGACGCCCACCATACGCAATAGTTTTTCAACGCCAATCCAGCTTTTGCCTGTAGAAGAAAAAATTCAATTAAAGGATGCTGCCCAGTCTGCCATATTGCCACTTTGTTTTAATGCTATTGGTGCTGCGTTAAGACAGGAAGGAGCAAGTTAATATGCAGCAGATTAATTTTTATCTTCCGGAGTTTCAACCCAACCGGGAACCTTTCAGATCTTCACAGATATTGGTGTTGTTATTGATATCGGTCATATTGTTGATTGCTGTTACAGTGAAAACCTCCAGTGATAATAAGCGTATGGAAAAAAATCTGGATCAGGAAAATATACAAACCCAGACATTGAAATCCCAGTTGCAACAATTTGTTACCTCTAAAAAACAAGTCAATATAGTGGATTTGGATAATAAAATTTTCATGATAAAGAGCGACATTGCCAGGCGACAGCAATTGTTACAGCTGATTTCCTATCAAAGTTTGGGCAATGATCAAGGATTTTCTACACAATTGGAAGCTATGGCCAAGCATTCCAATTCTGGCATTTCATTGGAAATTTTTTCTATTAAACAAGGTGGTAATTATGTTGAGTTGGTTGGTAAAACCACTTCGGCTGATAAATTACCCGCTTATATCCATTCGTTAAAGTCAGAAGAATATTTCCATAATGTCAGTTTCGGTGTGTTGGAAATAGAACCTCTTAAAGATAGATCGGGATACTTGCAGTTTGTGTTGGCAGAACCGGTTAAGGAATTCGATAAACAAGTCTCTGCTGTGCAAACCTACATTAAGGAGAGCGGATTAAAAAAAGGAGCCTTGCCATGAGCATCGGTCCAATACTGGAATACTACACAAAAGCGTGCGAATGGATAGATTCAAAACCTCTCCGTGAAAGAGTGTTAATTGGTTTAAGTATTATTGCTTTGTTTTTTTTAATCTGGAATTTTTTGATTCAATATCCCTATGACAAACGTAGCGCTGAATTAAAAGCGCAACTATTCCAATTGAGCAATGATCGCAAGCAAGCACAGGATCAATTAACCGGTTTGGCTACTGCATTTTCTAATGATCCAGCCAAAGTCAAACAGGCGGAAATTGAGCAGTTACAGATAGTCTTGCGTGATGTTGAAGAAAAATTGTCCGGTGTGTCACAAAGTTTGATTGCAGCTGAAAATTTACCACAGATATTGGAAAGTGTTTTTCATCAGATAAAAGGTCTGGAGTTAATCAGCATTAAAACATTGTCTGCACAGGAAATGATGTTGGTGCAAATAACGCCGATTGAACCTCCTGCAGCACAATCATCCAGTAGTGCCTCATCGGCGGGTATGATTCCCGATCTCACGATTCCACAGCCACCTCCTGTTCAGGAAACCAAAGCTCAAGGATCGGGTGTTTATAAACATGGCGTGGTCTTGCATTTGCGCGGTGATTATTTTCGGGTGTTGAATCTAATTAAATCGCTGGAGAATTTATCCTGGAAATTTTATTGGGAAAGTCTGGATTACAAAGTCGTTGATTATCCGGATGCTGAAATTGAATTACGGGTTTTCACTCTGAGTTCAGAGGAGGGATTGCTCGGTGTATAAATTGTATTGTGCCTTAGTGTTAATGATGGCATTGCCTGTTGTTGCTGATACAGAACAATTGCGTGATCCCACCACACCTTTGGGAAATGTGCTGGCAACCAGAGAAAACCCGACAGTGGTACTCAATCTGAATTCAGTATTGATCAGCAGTCAACGCAAGGTTGCGGTGATTAATGGGCAGGCCCTGCGTCAAGGGGAAGAAATAAAAGGTTCCGGTTTTCGAGTGGTATCTATCAAAAAAAATTCGGTCACTGTGCAATCACATAACACCACACGCTTACTCTCATTGGTCGATTCAAAGGTGAAAAAATGAATTGCCTCCACAATCGGGATTGCAATATGCAAAAACAATATTATTCCTTGTTAGCTATCTGTTTGTTTATGACTGTTTTTTTATCTGCTTGTAATAATAAACAGGAAAAAAATCTCAACGCAGAAAAAGAAATGGAGGCAATACTAGCCAGTGAAATGGCTAAAACAGATACTAAAGCCCGAGACTTGTCAGAAAAATTACTGGATGAGCCTGGTAATACGGCAAATTATGCGGCTGATATTGAACGTTTTGATGTTTCTGTACACAACGTTGAAGCAAAAGATTTTTTTCTGGGATTGGTAAATGGCACGGGTGTGAATATTGTGGTACATCCTGATGTCAGTGGTACCTTGACATTGGATTTGAAAAAAGTATCTCTGGATGAAGTGTTGCGAGTGACTCGTGATATTTATGGCTATGAATTTAAAAAAGACTACAACATCTATACGGTTTATCCCAATCAAATGCGCACTCAGGTTTTTCAGATTAATTATCTGGACGTACAAAGGGTAGGTGTGTCTGATACCAGTGTGATGATTGGTCGCGGTCAGTCTTCTGGAAATAATTCAAACGGCAACCGCAGCGGTGGTCAAACAGATCCAGGGGATACAGCTAATTTATTAGGCATGATTGAATCCTCTGAAAAAAAATCCGGCAATTCAGGTCAGGGTTTAACGCCGGGCGCCAGAGTACAAACCTTGAATACAACTGATTTCTGGGCGTCGATTGAACAAACGGTGACATCCATTATTGGCGGAAAAATTGAAGACAGATCGGTAGTGGTGTCACCACAAGCCGGCATGATTGTAGTAAAAGCATTTCCACATGAATTAAGTGCAGTGCGTGAATTTTTGGAGAAATCGGAATTAACCATTAAGCGACAAGTTATTCTTGAAGCGAAAATTCTGGAAGTGCGTTTGAGTGAAGGGTTTGAAGCGGGAATTAATTGGGGACAAATCAGCGGGCAAATGACTGAGGCAAAAAATTTGGCAGCAGGTTTTCCATTAAATACGGATGGATCAGCAGTAGTTAATGAAGCAACAGCATCTGGCTCTACGTTTGCATCTTTATTTCAAATCAGGGATATCACCAAGTTGGTTTCATTTTTGGAAACTCAAGGCAGTGTACAAGTTTTATCTAGCCCTCGCGTTTCTACGGTGAATAATCAAAAAGCGGTCATTCGTGTGGGTTCGGATGAATATTTTATTACCGGAATATCCAACAACACTACTACCAATTCATCAGCTACCACTACAACACCGAATATAGAGTTGTCTCCATTTTTTAGTGGAATCTCCTTGGATGTCACGCCACAAATTGCTGAAGATGGCGAAGTGATTTTACACATACATCCTGTGGTCAGTGAAGTTAAGGATCAATTAAAAGTGTTTACTGTTGGTAATGAAAATTTCTCTTTACCTTTGGCTCTGCGCGGTGTGCGTGAGTCAGACAGCATAGTAAAAGCGGCTAACGGGCAGGTAATTGTATTGGGTGGGTTGATGACAGAGGGAAGTAATAATCAAGATGGTAAGAGACCAATTCTCGGTGACGTACCTATTTTGAATTCTCTGTTCAAAACCAAAAATAAAAGCAAAAGTAAAACAGAATTGGTTATTTTATTAAAGCCAACAGTGGTTGATGACCAGGTTTGGAAAGATCAGTTGCAAGATTCGCAGTCAAAAATGAAAGCTATAGGCGACGCCTACCGAAAACAATAGGTGGTTTTATGTATAGGCAACATTTTGGACTTAATGAACATCCCTTTTCATTAACACCCGATACCCAATTCTATTTTAATAGCCCGGGGCATCGCGATGTATTGAATACTCTGTTGTTGGCACTGAAACACAGTGAAGGTTTTATTAAGGTAATTGGTGAAGTGGGTACGGGAAAAACCTTATTGGGCCGAAAATTATTAACGGCATTGTCTGATCGTTTTATCACGGCTTACATTCCCAATCCTTATTTAACACCTGAAGAACTGAAATGGTTTTTGGCAGAAGAAATTGGTATTGCCTACGACAATCAAATGCCTTCCTATCAATTATTGCGTGAAATTACCCAACGCCTGATTGATCTTGCATCGCAAAAACGTCAGGTGGTGTTGATAGTTGATGAAGCTCAAGCTATGCCAAGAGAAACGATTGAAGCCCTGCGCTTGTTAACCAATCTCGAAACTGAAAAAAGCAAACTCTTGCAAGTAGTATTGATGGGGCAGCCCGAATTGGATGATGTATTACGCCAACCGGATCTACGTCAATTAAATCAGCGCATTGTATTTGCAGAAACGATTTCCTGTTTGAATCGCCGACAGGTTTATCATTATGTGAATTATCGGATTACATCAGCAGGTTGTAAAAAAAATATTTTTTCATCATCTGCGTTACGATTGCTTTATGCGGCAAGTGGTGGTGTACCGCGTTTGATTAATATTCTTGCACATAAAGCTTTGCTGGCTGCATACGGAAAATCAGCTTTAACCGTTGATCGGCAACATATGGTCAGTGCGATATTGGATACCGCAGAAGCAAAAAAATATGGACGATGGCAAGCGCGGCGTGATTATTGGTTGTGGCCATTATTGGCACTGACAGCAGCGGTGGCTTTCAGTATTACCCCTGCCTTGGGAGGGAGCTTATGAGCCTGATTAACGATATGTTGCGTGATCTTTCCAAAAAGCAAACGGCAGGTCAGCAAGTTACGCCTGCCATAATCCATGATGTGCATTCGCAATCCTGTGAGCAAGAAAGCATAGGAAATTTTTTTCAACATTCCCGCATTCCTTTGGTGTTGATAACCGCCGCAATTTTTATTGCGGGCTATGCCCTGATGCAGTTTTTGATCAACCAATATGGTGTGAATCAGCAAGCCGCATCTGCGATATCGCCAAATGAAATGCAATCGGTTCAATCCGGTGACCGGCATTCGATCATTGAAACTCCGGAAAATAATTTATCACGGCCTGTGATTGATCCGCCTCCACAAACATTGCAGCCTGATTCCCAATTGCAGTCGAATCCGGCTGTACAAATCACTCATGATAATTCATTAATACAGCAAAATCCCTCAATACAGCAATATCAATTGGATGATAAACAAACTGAAATTTATCGATTGATAGATCAGGCCAGTCGAGCCATGACTCTGGATAGATTGACTTCACCGGAAAATGACAATGCGTATTTTTATTATCAACAGTTACTCGAATTGGATGCTAACAATGGGCTTGCTGTTGCGGGGATGCAGAAAATTACAGATCGATATTTACAAATGGCTGAAAAATCCATTCAAAAAAATGCTTTTACCAAAGCGAATTTTTTTCTGGATAAAGCCACCACTGTGACACCTGATGATCCACGCATTGATCAATTAAGAAAAAGTTATCCGTCGCAGGATGTCGTTGTGATGGAAAATCAACAGAACAAAATACCAGCTGTGGTTGAATCGACAGACATTAAATCCACAGAAATTAAATCTTTGGCTGTAAATGATCCGTTTGAACAACATCAAACCGGACAAACATCAAAAATGGTCATTACACCTAATACAGAGTTTCTTGATCAGCAAGCTGTGAAGCAGGCGATAGAGTTGATTGCACAAGGCGCTAGACTAAAAGCTGTAGACTGGTTGGAAAATCATATCCAGCTTTATGTAGCACCCATGTCTGAACAATATTTATTGGATCTCTATTATCAGGATAAAAATAGAGTGGCCATGCAAACACTGTTGGATTCCAATTTAAATATGGCAGCAGTGGATCAAACCTATTACCAGGCACGTGTAAAAGTGTTAGACGGTGATAATCAATCTGCAATTGGTTTGCTGGAATCCCGGTTGTCAGAAGCGGCAGCTAACGAAAACTACCGCGCTTTATTGGCAGGTTTGTATCAACGCGAGCAACTCTATATGCAAGCTGTCAGCGCCTATCGAAATCTATTGCAAAGTTTTAATGCAAAACCTGCTTATTGGTTGGGCTTGGCACTTTCACTGGATGCACAGAATCAGGTGCCTGCTGCGATTCATGCCTACAAGAAAATACTGGAATTTGAACAAATTGAATCAGAGGTACAGGAATATGCCAAAACCAGAATTATGCAGTTATCAAGAGATCATTAAATGATGACTAACGCTCCAAAAAGAATTCGTATTGGTGATCTGCTGGTTGAAAAACAAATGATCACTGAAACGCAATTGCAACATGCTTTGCAAGAGCAGAAGTTGACTGGCCGAAAGCTGGGCGCAACGCTGGTCGAGTTAAAATATGTTGAAGAAAATGCATTACTGGAACTTTTGTCAGCGCAATTACATATTCCTTTTGTTGAATTAAAACAATTCCGTTTTGATCGTGATCTGGTGCAAAGATTGCCGGAAACAACAGCTCGTCGTTATCGCGTAATCCTGTTGCGTGAAGATTTTGATGGTTATTTATTGGGTATGGCTGATCCAACCGATATTTTTGGTTTGGATGAATTACAGCGACAAATTTCCCGACCATTAAAACCTGCCGTAGTTCGCGAGTCCGAATTGCTGGACATTTTGGATATCGCTTATAGTCGTGCAGATGAAATTGCCAGCCTTGCTGGTGAGTTGGAAGAAGAGTTACAGGAATCTGCAGTTGATATAGCCGATATAGTGACTGATGCAACCGATACAGAAGCACCGGTTGCCCGTTTATTACAAAAAATATTTGAAGAAGCTATCACCACAAAAGCATCTGATATTCATATAGAACCGGATGAAAAAGTATTACGTATTCGCAACAGGATTGACGGTTCTTTGATAGAGCAAGTCATGAATGAAAAACGAATTGCACCGGCATTGGTAGTACGCTTGAAGCTCATGTCTGGCCTGGATATTTCAGAAAAACGTTTACCGCAAGACGGGCGTTTTAATTTGAAAGTAAAACATCGCAATATCGATGTGCGTATATCCACTATGCCTGTGCAGTTTGGCGAATCGGTTGTTATGCGTTTGCTCGACCATACGGATGGTGTTTTGCCTCTGGAAAAAGTGGGAATGCCCCGTCAGATGATTGAGCGATTTCGTAAATCCATTACACGTCCACACGGATTGGTTTTGGTAACAGGGCCAACGGGTAGTGGTAAAACCACAACACTTTATGGCGCTTTGTCAGAATTAAATAAGCCGGAAAAGAAAATCATTACGGTAGAAGATCCGGTTGAATATCGTTTGCCCAGAATCAGTCAAGTCGGATTGCATGAAAAAATTGGTTTAACTTTTTCCAATGTGCTGCGAGCAACTTTGCGTCAGGATCCGGATATTTTATTGGTCGGTGAAATTCGCGATGCGGAATCGGCTGAGATTGCTTTGCGTGCATCTATGACGGGTCATATGGTGTTATCAACATTACACACCAATGATGCAGTAACATCGGCATTACGATTAATTGATATAGGGGTTGATTCCTACCTGGTTGCTGCATCATTAAAAGCAATTGTTGCGCAGAGGTTGGTAAGACGAATTTGTGTGACTTGCGTGCAACCCCATACACCGGATGCCAACGAAAAACAGTTATTGGCTTTACTGGCGAAAGGCCGTGATCTTACATCTGTAACCTTTAAACAGGGCACAGGTTGTTCGCATTGCCACAACACAGGTTATCGCGGTCGTGTGGGTGTTTTTGAATTATTGGAATTAAATAATGCGATGGCAGAAGCGCTCAGATTAAAAGATATCAACGGTTTTACCAAAGCAGCCAACGAAAGTCATCACTTTGTTCCGCTCAGTCAGGTGGCCTTGCAATATGCAATCGATGGTATTACCAGCCTTGAAGAAGTGATGAGTATTTCAGCACAAATCGATGACATAGAGAATTGATCTGATGGCGGTATTTGAATTTAAAGGTCGCAGCTCGGAAGGCAAAATGATTCAGGGCCAACTTGATGCCGCTACAGCCGATGCTGCTGCCAATCAATTATTGGGACGAGGCATTACGCCGATTAATTTAACTCCCTTTGTAGAAAAATTATCTTTATCGGAAAAATTTGAACGTGCAACCAACTCGGGAAAAGTAACCGCAGTTGAGCTGATTATGTTTTGCCGACAAATGCATACCATCACACGCGCAGGAATTCCATTAGTAAAAGGTTTGCGTGGACTTGCAGCTTCGTTGCGTAACTATGCTTTCCAGCAAACGATTAATGATCTGGTCGAGCGATTGGAAATGGGTGCCGAATTATCAACCGCCATGCGGCAGCATCCAAAAATATTCAGCAATTTAATGGTGAGCTTGATTAATGTTGGTGAAAATTCAGGAAAGCTGGATGTTATTTTTAAACAGTTGGCTGATTATCTTGAACGTGATCATGGAACGGTTCGCAGTATTCAAACAGCGCTGCGTTATCCCGGTGTAGTGCTTTTGGTAATGGCTGTAGCCCTGGCCATAGTTAATTATAAAGTGATTCCTGCGTTTGCTGATATGTTTGCAAAATTTGGTGCTGAGTTACCTATTTATACAAGAATACTGATAGGCATTTCAGATTTTTTTGTTAATTTTTGGTGGTTGATCAGTTTGGTTGTGATAGGTGTTTCTGTTTGGATTTATCACTATGTACGTACAGAAGAAGGCTCGCGGGTTTTAGGAAGAAAAAAATTAACTGCTCCCATTATCGGCGATATTATCGAGCGCGCATCGCTTGCCCGATATTCGCGAACATTTTCATTAATGCTTTCTGCTGGTTTGCCTTTGTCTCCATCACTGGAGCTTTGCGCACGTGCTATAGATAATCCTTATTTAGGTGACAAAATCAGGCAAATTCGTGCGGGTGTTGAGCGAGGCGAAGGCTTGTATCAGACGCATCTTGTAAGCGGAATGTTTACGCCGCTGATTTTACAAATGATTTCTGTGGGTGAAGAAAGTGGACAGGTAGATGCATTATTGGCAGAGGTCGCCAATTTTTATGAAAGCGAAGTTGATTACGAAGTGAAACGATTAAGTGATCGAATAGAACCATTAATTATAATAATGATGGCAGGATTCGTTACAGTGTTGGCGCTTGGAATATTTTTACCTATGTGGGAAATGTACAACATTCAAAAATAATTTATTGCAAACTGGCAGAGAATCGAGCTTCTACTATAGTTAGCTACAGGATCGGGGTTGTTAAAAAAATTTCATTAAAGGAAATAAAGAAACAACCGATAACCTCGATAAGCCTGAAGAGTTTTGATCGCTTGATAACTTAAAGGAATAATAGATTTTCCTAATGGATATTCAAGCATAAGACTTTCAGTCAAAACTATCTGTCACTTTGGAGTTTTTTTATGAACAAGCAAGCTGGTTTTACTTTGGTTGAGTTGATTGCAGTCATTGTTATTCTGGGAATTTTAGCTGCAACTGCACTCCCACGTTTTATTGATATGTCTGATGGTGCAGAAGATGCCGCACTTGAGGCAATGGCAGGCAGTATGGGAAGCGCGATGGCGATGAATTATGCAGCTGCAGTAGCAACATCAGCAGGTGTGTCTGGAACACCCAACTTAACTGTTGAAAATTGCACTGACGTTTCCACTATTCTTATAGGGGGCTATGATACGGTTGCCTACACTGTGACGCCTGCAGATCTTGGTGCTGCTTTAGGCGATACAGTTCCATGTACTTTGACACAAAATTCAAGTGGGAAAACAGCAGTTTTTCAGGGTATCAATACTCCATAATTTAATGGGTAATTATGTGTGAGATTCAGCGAAAAAAACAGACGGGATTTACACTGGTTGAATTGATCGCTGTCATCACGCTTCTTGGTGTGTTGTCTGTTGTTTTGTTTTCTCGCATAAACTCGGTCAGTGCCTCACGTGTTCAAGCAAGCCGCGATGATGTCATCGCGGCTTTGTTTTTTGCGCAGCAACTTGCCATGTCGCGCAGCAATATACAGTTAACTGTTTCTGCTAATTCTATCAATGTCACTGAGAATGGTAATTCAATAAAATTGGATTCCAGTTTTTATCCTCTTGCAATGCCGGGCGGTATTTCACTCGCCGCTACGCCATCCAATTTTAGTTACGACAAGTTGGGTAGAACTTCTCCCGGCGTTATACAAATTCAAACCAGTGATGGTGCTTATTCAATTAATGTTAGTGTTGAGATAACAGGTTATGCACATTGAAAACCGGATCAATCTTTATCGGGGTGTGACCCTGTTGGAAATGATTGTTTTCATTGTGGTGGTGAGCATTGCGTTGACTACGCTCACTGCAGTTTTCAACCAAAGTGTAATCAAAAGTAGTGAACCGCTCATTCGACAACGTGCACTGAATCTTGCACAGGCAAAAATGGATGAAGTAATGGCATTAAAGTATGACGCCATGACACCTACGGGCGGTGTTCCTGCTTGTGATTCAACCGGAGCACCTGCGTGCAATTATGCTACTGATGGCGATATGAATGATGTTGATGATTTTCATAATAGTTCCGATGTGCCTTACACAGGATATCAACGACAGGTGACGATTACGCGTGTAGGCAATAGTAAACGCATTCAGGTTCGTGTTACTGCACCTGATTCGACCAGTATTTTGTTAACAGCTGAAAGAGCAAATTTCTAATGAACCTAACCAGCACATTGAAATTGCAAAAAGGTTTTTCGCTGGTTGAATTAATTTCGGTTATTGTCATTTTGGGGTTGCTTTCCAGTATTGGGGTTTCATTTGTAGTAAAAACAATTGAGTCTTATCAGCAAACACAGGCCAGAGCAAAACTGACAATGCATGCTCGTCAGGCATTGGAAAGAATGTCGAGGCAATTGCGTTCTGCCTTGCCTTATTCAGTCAGGATTATCAACTCAGGTCAGTGCATTGAATTTATGCCGATTGCATCCGGCGGCTTTTATCTTAATCAGGTTGCAGATACAAAAAATGCAGCTGTTGCCCAGTCCAATATTAGTGTGGCACCGCATCAAATTGATTTTGGTTCTGCCAATTTTTTGAGTATTGGTGCTATGTCTGCTGCAGAAATTTACGGTGGTTCAGGTCAATCGATAGCCAGTGTTGCATCGAGAACACCAACCAGTATTAGTTTAACAGCAGCTAAAACATGGTTGCGTAACTCGATTAATAAACGATTTTATTTATTAAATTCGCCACAAGCATTTTGTGTTGATGCTGGCCAACTTAAATTCTTTGAGAACCAATCAATTTCTACTGCCAGTATCAATACAGCTGTCGGTTACAGTTTGTTGGCTAATAATGTTTCTGCGACGACCCCTTTTCAGCTTACTATGGCCAGCGATAATCGTAATACTGAAATTTTATTGCAAATAAGATTTTCAGAAACAGGCCAGTCACTGGATTTTACCCAACAGGTGATGATTAGAAATGTGCCCTAAAAATCATCACAGTCAACAAGGATTTCTTATTCCTCTGGCCTTATTTATTGTGGTAGTGATGGGCTTGTTGGCTTTGGTATTGGCGCGCATGACCAATATATCCCATCAGGGATTTACTCAGGAATTATTAAGTACCCAGGCATTTTATGCGGCCGAAACATCGACACAGCGCGCGATGCAAACACTGTTTTTTCCTGATGCCAGTTCAAGGCAAGCAGTCGATGCGCGCTGTGCAGGATTGGCAACAACTTATGATTTTTCCGGAATAGATGGTTTGCAATTGTGTCAATCGCAGGTTTCTTGTACATGTGTTTATCAAAATAATATTGCTTGTGCTGCCGCTACTGCGGCGAATTACAGCAGCACAACCGCCAACCATACCAGTATTTATACCATTACCAGCAGCGCTTCTTGTGATGCAGGCTCTATTAATGCTTCCCGACAAATTCAGGCCAGTGCGTTTTTGGAGCAACAATAATGAAATTATTAATGCGTATATTATTCGGTATTTTATTGTTGGTTTCGACATCGACAATTTTTGCACAAACTTGTACCAGTATTTTCTCCAATGGATTACAAGCTCATGGTGCCAACGGTGAAGTCGAATTAAGTTATCATTCACAAATTACAAACGGGTCGGCCAATATTTCAGCGAGAACTATTACGGATGATTCAAACTGGCTTGCTTGCTCGGGTTCCAGTTGTGTAGCAACAGGAGTTCCTTCATCTACATCAACACCAACATTTCTAACCTCACCCAGTACGACTCCTATCACTGTTGCTAATAATGCAACACTTAGTCGCGCTGCGGGAAATTACACAACAGTCAATGTTGGGCAACAGGGGACCTTGAATTTTACTACTGCTGCAGGTGTATATCGTACACAAGCTTTCACAACCAATTATCAATCTGTTGTGAATTTTCAGTCAGGTGATTATTGGATTAATGGCAATTTAAATGTTGCACAGGCAACTGCTTTAAGGCGGTCAGCAGCTTCGGGGGTTACGCGTATATTTGTTAACGGCAATATTTCGTTTGGGTATCAAGTAATCACACAAGCTTTTGCATCCAATCAGTTATTAATTTATGCGACTGGCAATATTACTTTTGCTAATGAAGTGGATTTGGATGCATATGTATATGCTGGTGGTACTGTTACTATGAATTATCGCTCATCTGTTACAGGAGCGGTTGCTGGTTCCAGTGTTTATTTAACAGGCAATGAAGTATCTATTAATTATCAAGGCAGTAATTTAACCTCAGTTAATTTTTCGCCATTTTGCAGTGGTGGAACTGTGGCACCGGTTTTATTGGGTGCATGGAATATGGATGAAAATTTATGGAATGGCACCGCCAATGAAGTACGCGATTCCAGTGGCAATAATAATCATGGCCGTGCGCGTATTGCCGCAGGTTCTACTTCTTTGCCTACAACCTCTTCGGGTAATCCGGCTTATACCAGTGGCAATCAAAGCACTTGTTATTACGGTGACTTTGATAAAACGATAAATCCTGCGCGAACTTATTCTTATGTTGAGTTAACCGGTTTTCCCTCTTTACCTCAAGGTTTTACATTTGCTGCCTGGATTCGTTCAAGCAATGCCAGTGCGCAACACCAACGCATTCTGGTTCGCGATGATGCGCAAAATGGTTGGGGATTCAGTTTGGCTGATGGAACCAATCAACCTATATTACGTTTTTTTAATCGCAATGTGACCAACTCGGGTGCAGTCACAGGGCAGGGAAGTAATCCAAACTGCGGTGTTTTTTGTATTGATACCAATGCCGTGATTACCAGTAATGCCTGGCATTATGTTGCGGCGGTTGTCGATACTACAGCGCGAACTGTTACGCTCTATGTGTACAATCAATCAAGAACTTTATTAGCCAGAACATCAGCAAGTTACGCAGGAACCTGGCAAGACGGAACCGGTGTGGTTTCTATTGGTGGTGAATCTTCGGCTTCGGGGGAAGGAACACAAACTTCATGGCATTTTCTTGGCAATATTGATGAAGTGAAAATATATTCCGGTGCGGTGACGCAAACAACATTGGAATCACTAATGCAAACTGTGCGTACCTGTGCAGGGCCTGATCATTATGAATTACAAGTGAATGCCAATTCGATTGCCTGTGAAGGCACAGCGGTGACTGTGCGTGCTTGTGCCAATAGTATGGTGCCTTGTACAAAAGATTTATCAATCAATACCACTGTGAATCTTGCAGCATCAAATGGGAGTTTGAGTGCAACCAATTTAACATTGTCGTCGGGTGAAGCAACAGCGTATTTATTACACCCTGCTGCGACAGAGGGCCAAAACGTCAGTGTTACTTTATCCAACGAACAAACTGCAGCAATTAATTCCCGCAAGTGTTGTACAGGTTCATCTGATTGCACGGTTGCCAATAGTTGTACAACAACTTTCAAACGAGCAGGATTTATTTTTTCCAGTGCATTGAATTCGTCTGTCAACATTCCCAATCAAATAGCAGGCACAACAGATAGCAGTGTTTATTTAAAAGCGGTGACTACTGATCAGTCTTCGGGTGCATGTGTCGCGCGTTTAACTTCGCCGCAAACAGTGCAGATGGCATATAAATGTCGAAATCCTGTTTCGTGTATCAGTGGGCAAACTTTTACTGCAAATGGATCTTCGATTCAAGCGAATGCGAATTCGGTAGCAACACCCAGCTTGACTTATAGTAATGTAAATTTGAATTTTGATAGCAGTGGTCGTGCGCCACTTGCTATTAATTATTCCGATGTTGGTCAGGTTAACTTATTTGCCAGATTAAATCTGGCCGCTACGTCTTCAAACCCGGCTTACGAATTAACAGGAAATAGTAATGATTTTATTGTGAGACCTTTTTCACTGGGAATCGAATCGGTACGGACAATATCCGGAACCAATAACCCGGGTACCAGTTCATCCGGTTCAGGTTTTGTTGCTGCTGGAGAAAGATTTGCGGTGTCAATACGATCATTGAATACCAATGGAAATTTGACTCCCAATTTTGGAAATGAAATTTCATCTGAACGAAATAATTTAGGGCTAAGTGCTAACACTCTGGTTCATCCTGTTGGCGGAACTCTAACGCCTTTGGTAAACGGCGGTATTTTTTCTGCAACAGCGACACCTGGTGTATTTCGTAATCCTGATATTTACTGGAATCAAGTTGGCAGTCTGACCATTATTCCTTACTTGTTAAATAATAATTATTTGCTAACAGCGGGTAATCCGAATTTTGTTGCCAGTTCAACGGTAGGACGTTTTTATCCTGATCATTTTACGCTGGTATCATCATCTACCATTAATAGTTGTGGCAGTTTCAGTTACATGCAGCAAAATGCAGTCGCAGCATCATTCCAGATTGAAGCCCGCAGTTTGTCAGACTCTGTTGTCAGTAATTATGGTCCTGCTTATGGAACTGCTCCTGCTATCAGTTATGTAGCTGAAAATGCAAATTCAGGAAATGGATCATTATTAAGTTCACGTGTGGTTTTGGGGACGGCGAATAATTGGAATGCAGGTGTTTTAAATTACTCAACTACCAATGCCAATTTTTCGCGCACATCAACATTGGATGGGCCTTATTCACAATTGCAGTTTGGGTTACAGCTTCAAGATACTTTCGATTTGCGCAGTCTGGCAAATTTAAATATGAATGCAACTACAACCGGAAGTTGCAGTGCATCCAATAATTGTAATGCGATGAGTCTGGGTTCCAATTTAAATTTATTATTTGGTCGCTTGCGACTTGAAGATGCATTTGGTCCTGAAACAGCTAATTTGCCGGTTAATTTTAATACGGAATATTGGACGGGTTCTTTTTGGTTGGTGAATCCTTTTGATTCCTGCACTACTATTAGCCGCACCGCAATAACCTATCCGCAGGGTAGTATTGCCACTGATGCCAATCGTACAGTTACCTTGAGCGGAGGATCTACACAAGGGCGATATGGAATCCTGCAACCAACACAGGTATTGTTTACATCAGGTAATGCGGGACAATATTTCACGGCGCCCGTTTCGGGAACAGGATCTTTTGTTGTGCAGGTTGATTTAACGGCTTATCCCTGGTTTCGTTTTGATTGGGATCAGGATGGCGATCATAATGACGATACCAAATTGCCTGATGCCAATTTTGGATTCGGTTCTTATCGAGGCCATGATCGTATTATTTACTGGAGAGAATTATTTTGAGTGATTTAGCCCTCGACATGTCATTAACAACCCCCAGTTTATTGTTTCCTGCCATTTCTTTATTAATGCTGGCCTATACCAATCGTTTTGTGGTGTTGGCCAATGTGATTCGACAATTGAGCCATGTCGAAAATGCATCCTCCCAGGATGTCATTATTCGGCAGATAAAAAATTTGCGAAAGCGATTGCAGGTTATTCGCCTGATGCAGGCATTTGGTGTGTTATCCTTCGTGTTTTGTACTTTATCCATGTTTTCCTTACTATTGGGATGGATATTAATCGGTGTGTTTTTGTTTGCTGTGAGTTTGATTTTATTGGTTATTTCATTGATGTTTTCATTTTATGAGGTCAATATTTCAACCAATGCTATTAATATTGAATTGGAAAAATTCAATAATCTTACAGAAAATTAGTCTAACGAATTCTTAAGGCTTTTACATTGAATTGTTTGTTTCTACATTGTCGTACAGGTTTTGAAAAAGAATGCGCTGCAGAAATTACTGACAAAGCACATCAACTCCAAATATATGGCTACAGTAAAGTTCAGGATTCATCTGCATTTGTTCTTTTCTTTACCCATGAGCCTGAAGGTGCTTTATCACTGATACAAAAACTGGATTTCCAGAGTTTGATTTTTATACGTCAGTGGTTTGTTTGTACAGGTCTACAGGATAATTTGCCGGTTAGTGATCGATTGACACCGCTGCTCGACGCAGCCCATTCTTTGCCTTTGGTTAAAGAAGTTGTGGTTGAAACGCCTGATACCAATTCAGGAAAAGAACTGTTGGTTTTAGGCAATAAATTTTCAGTCCCATTTGTCAAATCCCTGGAAAAAAATCAACGTATATCATCGCAATCAAAATGGCGAATGCATTTGCTTTTTATTTCAACACATCAGGCTTATCTGGGTATGAGTCCGATTCGCAACAGTTCGTTTTGGGCTATGGGAATTCCTCGTTTGCGTTTGCCAAAATCGGCACCCAGTCGTGCGACTTTGAAACTGGAAGAAGCCTGGCATCATTTTATTCCTGCTGAAAAATGGGATGATGTGTTAGCGCCGGGAATGCGTGCAGTCGATTTGGGTGCAGCGCCAGGTGGATGGACATGGCAACTGGTTCAGCGCAGTATTTATGTGCAGGCTATTGATAATGGTCCGATGGATGCTGAATTAATGGATTCCGGTTTGGTTACACACATAAAAAGTGACGGATTTATATTTGAACCTGATAAACCTGTTGATTGGCTTGTCTGTGATATTGTTGACAAACCTGCAAGAACAGCCAGTTTGATTAGTAAGTGGTTTGTGCAAGGTTATTGCCGATATGCAGTATTTAATTTGAAGCTGCCCATGAAGCAACGATATCTGGAAGTGAAGCTGTGCTATGAAAAAATAATGTCAGCGTTACAACAAAATAATATCAATGCAGAGTTGCAATTCAAACAACTATTTCATGATAGAGAAGAAGTCACAGGGTATATTGTCATTAAAAAATAAATCGGTTTAATTGAATTATTGATAAGAAGTACAGTCTTTTGCGTCAGCATTGCTTTTGAGTAAAATCCATTCAGTTAGTAACATCCAATCTTCTATAATGCTGCGTAAACTGATCATGTCTATCTGTGCAGTGTGTTTGTTGGACAATACTTTTTTGCCTATTTCTGTCAGGCATGAAACGATGCGGCCAATAACATGGGCTTTCATATAGTCAACCAATTCATAGTTGAATATCATTTCACCCGTGTAGGCTCGATGCAGTTTTTCGAATGGCACAACATGCAGATTTTCCAATGCACCCTGCACACATTGCGATAAAGCCGGATGTTCTTTTTTAAGAATCAATATAGTTTTTTCAAGTGTTTGACGACTAAAAAAATCAGATGGCATATAATAATCTGGTTGATTCCGAGACATCGAACAGGGTTCCCCGGTTAGTTATAAATGACCAAAATTTGCTATCAATCAAGTTTGAATTCCCTTGCACCAAGGATAGCAAGGGTTAACAATTTTGCAGCTTTATCTATAGACGTTTTTAAGCTATGAATCAGACAATTAATAGATTTTTAGATGCGACCGGACTGCTGTGTCCCGAGCCGGTTATGATGCTGCATAAAGCTGTCAGGGAAGTGCAGGATGGTGAGTTAATTCAGGTGACAGCGACTGATCCTTCTACCAAAAGAGACATTCCCAAATTTTGCAGCTTTTTGGGACATGAGTTAATTAGTCAAACAGAAACTGAAAAAGAATATCAATTTATTATTAGAAAAAATAAGAAATAGAAAGAAATCTTTGCGCGGGAATAAGTAATTTGAAATAAATAAACAGTTTGTTGCAAATAAAACAGGTGAACTTAATGTTCACCTGTTTTATCAGGTCAAACCATCAACCAGAAGTGAAAATGCAGCCAGTGCTTCA
Source organism: uncultured Cellvibrio sp. (assembly GCA_965650675.1). Lineage (GTDB taxonomy): Bacteria > Pseudomonadota > Gammaproteobacteria > Pseudomonadales > Cellvibrionaceae > Cellvibrio. Next base: position 9,406 of record CBFGPN010000022.1, on the reverse strand, counting down.
GGATCTTCTGATTTGATTTTGTTGGCGATTTGATGTTGGAAAAAGTACAAAAAGTTGTCGCTGGATTGTGCTTCATATAAACACTCATCACCGGGTAGTACAGGTGTACTTTTTACTTTGCTCGAATCGGTGATCATCGCAAATATATTGCCGTCGTAATGCAAGCACCAACTTACAACTTCAACCAGCATCAGGCGTTTCGAGCTATCCACTCTCAAAACGGCGTGAGTTCCTATGGTGTCAGGTAGCTCCTGAACCAGATCCTCGCCATTTTCACATTCCACTTCGTAATATTCAGCGGCAGTTTCCAGTTCGATGACTTTGTGCATGGGTGCATCAAAGAAAACTTCATCAATACCTGGATCATAATAGCCTTCCCAATGGCCATTTAATGGATCTGCAAGATCAGGGCAGGGGACTATATCGTTCAGCCAGGGAACCAATCCCACAACTTCACCATTCGCCCTGAGACCCCAACACAAAATCTTCAAGCTATAGAGCTTTTCGGAATTACTGTCGTTGGAATAAAGCATCTCCAATCCATCCAGCTCGGGAGCCAGGCGGATAAATCGCTCGTTGTGTAGTTCGGAGTAGGATTTGCGGGTGAAAAAATCAACCACATTGTTCATATTGTGGCCGGTGTCCGAGGTCTTCATAATACACCTCCCGAAAAAAGTAGGATTTAATCCCAAGAATGATGTTTTTTTGCGTCACCATCACTATATAAAGTATATGCTAAACACTGAAAGCACAACTGGTAGCCCCTCTTTTTTTTCCCATCCTTCATTTTCAAGGTGTATATGAAGATAATTATTGATGAAAATATTCCATTGGGATCAGAGTTTTTTTCCCATTTGGGTGAGGTTCAACACTTGTCGGGGCGCAAAATTAATCCTGCCGACGTAAAAGATGCCGATGCATTGATTATTCGATCGGTTACCCGGGTCAATCAGTCCTTGTTGGAATCCAGCCGTGTAAAGTTTGTTGGAACCTGCACAATTGGTGTTGACCATCTGGATATTACTTATCTCGATAAGCAGGGAATTGCCTTGGCTAACGCTCCTGGCTGCAATGCCAATTCAGTTGTGGAATATGTTTATGCAGCATTGGCTGCGCTCGATGTTAATTGGATCCGATCGCGTGTTGGCATTATAGGTTGTGGCAATGTGGGCGGCCTTTTGTATCGTCGATTGCAAGCCCAGGGTGTGGAACTGCGTTGTTACGATCCGAATTTAACAGTTGAACAGATTTCCGATCTTTGCAGTCTGGAAGAAGTATTGGCTTGCGACGTTGTTTGCATGCATACCCCTTTGGTCACGGAAGGTCCTTATCCCAGTTTTCATTTATTAAAAAGACAGGAACTGATGCAGCTGAAACCGGGGGCTGTGTTGATAAATGCAGGTCGTGGCTCGGTCATTAGTAATCAGGATTTATTATCGGTGATGAATCAGCGAGCTGATTTACGTGTGGTATTGGATGTATGGGAACCCGAGCCTGCTATCAGTATTCCTCTGCTTGAAAAAGTGGTGATTGGAACGCCGCATATTGCGGGTTACAGTTTTGATGGAAAACTCAATGGAACAGAAATGATTTATCGTGCTTTCTGTCGGTTTTTAAATCGAAAACCGGAAAAAAATTTGAAAGATCTGGTGCCGGATTTGAATGATAATATTTTGGATGCAGGACATTTAACCGATCCCTGGATGATAGTAAAACATTTGGTACTGCAAGCTTATAATATCAATGCGGATAATATGCGTTTGCGTGAAACAGCTCATGATGCAATTGTAAAAAATATTGCAATCAATGAGGGTTTTGATTTGCTGCGAAAACTTTATCCAAAAAGAAACGAATTTCATAATTATCAAGTCAGATGTCATCAAGCAAGTCAGGAAACCAAAAATTGGCTTTCCTTATTAGGGTTTAATTGTGCAGAGTAAAAAGCGATTTCGATTGGGCGTGTTGGTCAATCCCTATGCCGGTATTGGTGGTAGTGTTGGTTTAAAAGGTTCGGATGGTATTGCTATTCGTGATCAAGCTCTGGCAATGGGGGCTGAATTGCGAGCCATTGGCCGTATGCAGCGCGCTTTGTCAAAATTTATTTCTTTTTCCAATAATATTGATGTTGTGTGTTTTGCCGGTGATATGGGTGAAACCAGTGTAAAAGCGGCAGGTTTTGATCCAATTATTCTGGGACGCGCCAACAATGTTCCGTCAACAGCCAGGGATACAATAATTGCAATTGAGCAGTTACTGCTGCATAAAATTGATTTACTGTTGTTTGCCGGTGGTGACGGTACAGCCAGAATTCTCGTTGATACACTCCCTGAAAAACAAATTGTTTTGGGTGTGCCTGCCGGGGTCAAAATTCATTCCGGTGTTTATGCCGTTTCACCTGAAGCTGCCGGTGATTTGGTTTGTCAATTATTAAGCGGAAAATTAGTCAACCTGGCACATCGCGATGTAAAAGACATAGATGAAGAAGCTTTTCGTGAAGGAAAAGTCAAAGCAAAATATTATGGAGAATTATGGGTTCCTGAAGCCGGTGATCTGCTGCAACAAGTCAAAAATTCCGGAGTGGAAAAAGATGAATTGGCACAATTGGATGCGGTGCAAACATTAATCGAAGAATTGGATACAGACACTTTGTATTTGGTAGGAACAGGTTCTACTACGCATCTTTTTTTACAGGAGATAGGTCTGGAAGGCAGTTTGCTGGGTGTGGATTTATTATTGAACAGGCAATTAATTGCCAAAGATGCAAACGCAAATGAAATCCTGAAATATATTTCGCAGCATCAAGGCGCTGTAAAAATTATTGTTACCGCTATTGGTGGTCAGGGACATATTTTTGGGAGAGGGAATCAGCAATTTACACCGGAAGTAATCCGGCAGGTTGGCAAGGACAATATTGTTATTATTGCCACGCGTGGGAAAATATTATCCCTTGCAGGAAGGCCGTTATTGGTTGATACCCATGATCCGGAATTGGATCAATCTTTGTCTGGTATCTATAGAGTGATTGTTGGTTATCAGGAATATATTTTGTACCAGCTTGGCATGGCAGAAATCCAGGCAGAAATTTAATGGGACAGCTATGCAGCCTATATTGGAAAAATTAAATAAATTAAAGAATCGAGTTGATTCAGAAAATAATGTGATTGATAGCTATCGTGTTTTTCATGGTCGGGGGAAAACTTATTCCGGATTTGAATTTGTGACTCTGGATTATTTTCACCCGGTATTGTTGATGACATTATTTCATCAACCACCTGACGGTTGGTTACATCAGGCCCTGATGTTATTCAAAGAAAATATTTCTCAAAAAATTCAAACGATTGTAGTGCAACATCGGTATGCGCCGGGCGATCCGAGTGAGGTTGTTTATGGTGAATTACCTGCACAGGTTTTTGCCAAACGCGGTGAATTGAAATTTTATTTGAGTCTTGTCAAACAACAGAACATCGGTTTTTTTCTGGATATTGAACCTGCCCGTCAATGGCTGGAGCAACATGCAGTTAATCGACGGGTGTTAAATTTGTTTGCTTATACCTGCAGTTTTTCGGTGATTGCAGTTGCTGCCGGTGCGGAAAAAGTAGTCAATGTTGACATGAGCAGTGCCGCTCTTAATCAAGGGCGCGCCAATCATATGCTGAATGGTTTGGATAAAAACCGCAGTCAATATCTTGCAGAGGATATTTTGAAATCCTGGGGAAGAATAAAACGTGCAGGGCCTTATGATCTGGTGATACTGGATCCTCCCAGTTTTCAAAAAGGCAGTTTCGACTCGATTAAGGATTACGTAAAATTAATCAAGCGCCTGCCGGAATTGATGCCATCAGGGGGCAAGGTATTAAGTTGTTTGAACAATCCTGATCTTGATGCTGAATTCCTGACCCAACTTTTTTTTGAGCACTGTCCTGGTGCATTGTTTGAACAACAATTGGCACCTGATCCTGACTTTCCGGATATTGAGCCCCGGCGTGCATTAAAAATGTTGGTGTTTTCGATGGCTGATTGTTGATAAGCGCTTTATTTTCGATGGGTGTTTTATTTTCGACTAGACTGAATGCATCTATAGGAAAATCGAATTGATGGCTAATATGAATACCAATTCCAATCTGGATTTTTCAACATTGCTGGCATCCAGCGTTCACGATATGAAAAATTCTGTGACTATGTTGTTGTTGAATGTGCAGGATTTATTGGCGCAAAGCTCATCGGAATCGGAACCTCAAAAAGCACAATTGTCCAAACTGGAATATGAAGCTGCACGCATTAATAATGATCTCATTCAATTGTTGACACTTTATCGGTTGGATGAAAAAACCCTGGCTGCGAATATTGATGAATTTCCTGTTATAGAATTAATCGCAGAGCAGTTGGTTCGTAATGAATCCTTGCTGGCTTATAAAAATATTGTAATCAACCTGAATTGCGATGAAAGTTTGCATTGGTATCTTGATGCGGAACTGATTGGTAGTGTGTTGAATAATCTTCTGGTGAATGCTTCACGTTATGCAAAAAGTAAAATTAATATTTCAGTCGAAGATGAAGGCGCTTATCTACATATCAGTATTGAGGATGATGGTGATGGTTTTCCGGCGCAAATGCTGGATAAAAATCCGGACAATCATAACAACAATCGTTTGATTTCAAGTACACAATTGGGTTTGCTGTTTGCACAAAGAATTTTGGATTTACATTATTCAAGTGGAAACAGGGGGTACTTATCTTTAAGTAATGGTGGAATTGATTCTGGCGCAAAAGTGGAATTGTTCATTCCCTGAGCCGATATTTTGAAGACGCTCGTCGATAGATAAAAACCGGTTGAAATAGGGTTGGGGCTATAGCATTATCCTGCGCATAGCTGCATCAATAAGGTCTTACATATGCTGAAACTCCGCTTCAAAGAAAATAAATACAATGCGGTCTGGTTGGTAGAGCCGAAAATTACGGTTGGCCGGTCGGCAACCAATGCCTTGGTTGTGGATGATCCGCACGTGGTTGATGTTCATCTTGAAATTCTGGTGGATAACGAAACCCTGACCCTGAAGAATCTGGCACCGACCAGACCGGTATTGGTTAACGATGTTGAAGTAATCGGCCCATGCAATCTTCACCCTGAGGATGTGATTACTTTGGGCATTGTTGATTTGATTGTGATTGATCCCAAACGTGAACCAAAAGCGCTGACTGAAGAGTCCTCCAATACCACCCAATTGCGTTCACCCGGCAGATCTACAATGTGGTCATTGAAGGCCAACCACACGGCTTTGGCCAATCGGGTATTTCCCCTGAAAGAATTGACTATCATCGGCCGTGCCAGTGAGTGTGATATCAGTCTTGCTGCTGCACATTTGTCCCGTCGCCACGCGCAAATACAGGTGACTGAAGGTGGATTGCTGGTAAAAGATTTGGGTTCTGCCAATGGCACTTTCATCAATGGTCAAAGAATTACTGAAGGTCGGGCCAAAAAAGGGGATGAGATTCGCTTTGATACCCTGAGTTTTGGTGTAATGGGCCCCAGTACTGAAGAGCTTTCCAAAACTACTGTGCGTAGTACCCCCTTGGTACCGCCTGAAGCGCCAAAGCCCAAACCTGTAGTCAAGCCGGTTATCCATTCATCTTCCAGTTCGTCGCCTCACAAGCCCAAACAGGTTGATCAGGCGCCATCCAGTTCCAATAAAGGCTTGTATGGTTTGTTGTTGATAGCTGCCATAACACTGGTGTTGGTTGCATTGGTGATGTTGAATCGCTAATGGCAATTTCACTGGTTTTGTACCATACCGCTGGTTGCCATCTGTGTGAAAAGGCCAGAGATGTACTTTGGCCTTTGTTATCTTCCCGCAACATAAACCTGAAAGAAGTTGATATAGCGGAATCTGACTTTCTCATAGAGTCTTACGGTGTCCGCATTCCAGTGGTTGCAACTTCTTGTGGTGAGCTGGACTGGCCTTTTGACCAGGAACAGATAATTTCTTTGATCCAATCAAAAATCTGAATTCAATCCTTCACCGGGGAATTAGTGCCTATACTCAATGCGAGCAGAACTGCCGTATTGGGGCAAACCATGTCTAAATTACTGGATTCGATTGACCAGCGTACACGTCTGGTTGGTGAAAACCGCCTTGAACTCTTGATGTTTCGTTTGGCGGGGAAACAATTATTTGCAATTAACGTATTCAAGGTTCAGGAAGTGGTGAATGTGCCGCAGCTCAGATCTGTACCGCATAGTCATCCGCATGTTCTGGGTGTGGCGCATTTGCGGGGGCAAACGGTGCCGGTGATAGACCTGAGTGCCGCAATAGGTGCAGGTCCTTTGCCTGATAAGTGCAAGTCAAACCTGATCATCGCTGAATATAATCGATCCGTACAAGCATTTATGATTGGCTCTGTTGACCGCATAGTGAACCTCAACTGGGAGATTATTTTGTCGCCGCCCAAAGGTACAGGGTGTGGGCATTTCCTCACTGCTATTACCAAAATTGATGACCAGATTGTGGAGATTCTGGATGTTGAAAGAGTGCTTGCCGATATCATTCCCTACAATACCCAGGTGTCGGTTGATGTACTGAATCGGGAACTTGCCGAGTGTGCGAGGAGTCGTAAGCTAAAGATACTTCTAGCAGAGGATTCACCCACTGCAGTAAGGCAGGTGAAGGAAACCATGGGTAATCTTGGAATTGAGATCATTTCTGTACAAGATGGGTTGCAGGCGTTGAACATGCTTAAACAATGGTCTGCCCAAGGTAAAAAAGTTACCGATGAAATTATCATGCTGGTTACTGATGCGGAGATGCCGGAGATGGATGGTTACCGATTGACGTCTGAAATTCGCAAAGATCCCTTGCTTAAAGATCTTTATATAGTTCTGCATACTTCATTGTCAGGCAGTTTCAACAAAGCCATGGTGGATAAAGTGGGGTGTAATGATTTTTTATCAAAATTTCAACCGGATGATCTTGCTGTTGTAGTGCAAAAAAGGTTAAAAGTGTTTCTCGCCGAGCACTCGGAAACTTAAAGGGATATGGTGTATGTCAGTTGCTGTTAAATCGATTAAAGAACAACCAAGAAATATTGAATTCAACATTAATTCAATGAAATTCTCTGCTTTGGAATGGGGACGCCCCGGACAACTTCCAGTGCTTGCATTACACGGTTGGCTGGATAATGCCGCCAGTTTTTTTCGCATAGCGCCCTTGATGTCAAACGTGCATATTATTGCAGTTGATATGGCAGGGCACGGACAAACTGATCATCGATTGGGAGCCAGTGCATATCACTGTTTTGATGACATCAGTGATATGTTTTCAATCGCCGATTATTTTGGTTGGGATAAATTTGCACTTCTGGGGCATTCCCGCGGTGCCATATTCAGTGGATTGGCAGCAGGTACTTTTCCTGAACGGATCACTCATCTGGCTTTAATTGAAGGTTTTTTGCTGGAAGGTGTTCCACCCGAAAAATCGCCACAACAATTGGCTTCTGCGATTAAAGGATTAAATTATCAAATTAACAAATCACTTTCTGTTTATCCTGATATAAAAACAGCAATACAAGTTCGTGAACGCGGCATGTTTCCTTTGAGTCATGAAGCGGCAACCGCAATAACAGAGCGTGGATTAAAAGAGAGTAAAGGCGGTTATTCCTGGAGTACAGATCCGCGCCTGTTGGCACCAACACCGGTAAAACTGACAACCGAACAATTCAATTCCTTTATCAATAATATTACGGCGCCTTGTGAATTAATTTTGGGTAAGCATGGGTTGCAAAAAACCTATTCAAATTATTTAAAAGAAGTTGCCAGCTTTCCTTTCGTCAAAGCTCATTTATTGGAAGGTGGACATCACCTGCACATGGAAAATGATGCTCAGGAAGTCGCTGCGATATTTAATAAATTTTTTTCAAAATGAGTTTTGTGGGCGAATCACTCACATACTGCCGCAGTATTTTTTAATAAAATCCTGATGTGTTGACAGCATCGCCATATTTTTATCAACTTCAGCTGCAACATTATTCAGGAAGTGTTGCAGTTCCCGTTCCGACATCAAATCAACAATAGGGTGATAGGATGAAGGAACAAGCCCCTGCCCAAGCATAACCTGAGTCCATGAATCCAATCGAAATAATTCGCCTTCAACCTGAAAGGATCTTCCAAAATCTTTAAACAGTTTTATGCGATGTATAAGATCATCAGGAATTTCCATATTCTTACAGTAACGCCAAAAATCGCTATCATCACGTTCGGTAGCTTTGTAGTGCAAAATAATAAAATCCCTGATTCGGATAAATTCGCTTGCTGCCTGAAGATTGTATTCGTCAACAATTGATTGTTTGATTTCGTCGTGTGGAAATAGCTGTAACAAGCGGGTTACTGCTGTCATGATCATATGAATACTGGTTGATTCCAGCGGCTCCAAAAAACCGGAAGCAAGGCCCATTGCAATACAATTTTTATTCCAGGATTTTTTGCGTCTGCCAGTTTTAAATTTGATAACCCTGGGTTCAGTGAGCACTTTTCCATCCACACTTGAGAGCAACATATTAGTTGCCTCATCATCAGACAAATGGTAACCGGAAAAAACTATTCCATTACCCACTCTATGCTGTAAAGGAATTTGCCAGCGCCAACCCGCATGATGTGCAATCGATTTTGTGTAGGGTACAGCCGGAGTTGTCGATTCAGTTTGAATTGCAATAGCGCTATCGCAGGGTAGCCAATGCCCCCATTCTTCGAAACCTGTTTGCAGAGTTTGTTCTATTAATAAGCCTCTCATGCCGGTGCAATCGATAAATAAATCTCCAGCAATTTCCTGGCCTGATTCCATTTTGATTGCCGTGATAAAACCGGACTCGGGCTCTTGTTGTACATCGGCTATTTTTCCTTCCACTCGTGCTACACCACGTGCTTCAGCGCGCAGTCTAAGAAAACTGGCATAGCGTCCCGCATCAAGATGAAAGGCATAATTTATTTTGATATTGTCATTGATCGCAAAACGATTTGCTAAAGCTGCTTTATATTCAAGGCAATAATGACCAAATTCATCGGCTATTCCCAGCTTTCGGCCTCTAAGCCAAAAATGGATGAAGTCAGTAATTAATGTTTGTTTGCCTGTAACACCAAAAGAGTGGATATATTTTTCGCCAATTTGTTTCCAGTTTTCGAATTGAATACCGAGTTTAAATGTGGCATTGGTTGCACGCATAAATTCCTGTTCGTTAATACCCAATAATCGATGAAATGTTCTCATAGGTGGGATGGTGGCTTCGCCAACACCAATGGTTCCAATGTCCTGGGATTCCACCAAGGTAATATCGAGTATTTCTCCCATTTGATGTGAAAGCGCTGCGGCTGCAATCCAACCCGCTGTGCCGCCACCGGCGATTACTATCTTCATTTTTT
>CBFGPN010000021.1:0-32840 GCA_965650675.1 uncultured Cellvibrio sp. | reverse complement strand
TTTTCAAATATGACCGGGTCAGGATCAGCAGTTTCCAGAGTGACGTTGCTGAAGCTGAATCCGGTTGCGTGGCTAATTACACCTGCAGTGGATGCGGTGATCATCACATTTTTAAAATGCATATTTTTTAGCGGTGCTTCTGCGTAAGCTTGTAATAAAAAAGCGACATCAGCTTTGGCTTCGATATCACTGATTTCAATATCCTGTAAGTGCGGCAACCCTTTTTCTTTAGGTACAGGTGTAGCAAGAATTTTCCAATGCTCAGGAATATTTTTGATTCCGGGTGGAATGACCGGATAGGAATAAACAGGTAGCCAGTTAAGATCAACACGCACAGCGGCTTCAGCGTTTTTAATGGTCATATTGCGAATATTGATATTGGAAACAGTCCCGCCACGCACATGCGCTGATTTAAAAAACACACCGCTGTACACCGGGCCAATTACTTCCAGATTGGAAACATCAATATGACGAATGCTGCCGGAAGTTTCACTGCCAAAAGTAACACCGGCTTCAGCGTGACGAATAATCGAATCGCGAATCACCACATGTTCAGTGGGACGATTGACTCGCAAACCATCGGCATCACGCCCGGCTTTTAAACAGAGCGCATCATCGTTTACATCTATATCAGCTTTTTCTACTAACACATGATGTGATGAATCCACATCAATACCATCAGTTGAAGGCCCCTTGCCATCAGAGTTGTTGCGAATGATGACATTGGAGACTGTCACATTGTCGGAATAAACAATTTGCAATGTCCAAAAGCCAGCGCGTGATAAAAGCAAACCACCACCCAATTCAATACGACTGGAATTATAAATTTGAATCAAGCGCGGACGTTCAGCATCATAATCAGCAGCCCAACGCAACCCTTTGCCTTCATACGCATTACGTTTATCCCAAAAAGATTGCCAAAACACCGTGCCATTGCCATCAATTGTACCTTCACCGTAAATATGTACATCAGATTGTTCATACACATTCAATAACGCGGATGGCCAAACAATTTCAATACCGGCAATACGTGTTTTTTGTCGTGGATAAGCGTCAATATTTTGCTTGCCGATCAAGGTTACATTTTTATCAAGACGTAACGCCATATTGGATTTTAAAAACAGCGAACCTGTTAGATAAGTGCCAGGTTTTAATATCAGCGTCGCGTTTTCTTCAGCGGCTGCATCAATTGCTTTTTGCAGTGCGGTGGTATCGTCATTAATTCCATCTCCTTTTGCACCAAAATTGTTGGCGATTATTTCGATGGGCTTGATATGTTGTGGAGCGGCTATAGGAAATTTTGTTTTTTCAATATCAGTTTTTGCAACAGAAGGTGAGAGAGTCGTCATAGTTGAACTTACCGGTAGGTTAATGAATTCAATATTCCAGTTTTCAAGAATAGCGTGTTTGAATCGTCTGATTAAGTGTGAGTGTCTAATAACAGACATTAATCTTGTGAGGAAAAAAGCTGCCGGAATAATCCGGCAGCAAGAGCTACGAGGAAATCAGAATTTGGCGTTAACACCCAGTGTCAAGGTGCGGCCAATACGCGTTTCAAACAGTGGATCCTGACGTTTGCTGTCTATGTACAAGGTGTTGCGTTCATCGGTGAGATTTTGCATTTCCAGAATCAGTTTTACTGTGTCAGTGAGGTTGTAACTGGCTGATGCATCCACAAACAAGCTGGAGTGGTTACCCAGCACATCACTCTCGTTACCACCGGAAGGAACAGAACGCAGATAACCGGAACGATAATTCCCGGTAGTGCGGAAGCTGAACAATTCGTTTTCATAATAAAGCGTCGCACTGGCAGCATTTTTCGATAGGCCAATCATGTCGTTATTGGTTGTCAGAGTGGGTACACCGCCAACACTTTGCAGCACGTAATTAATATCCGAGGTCACATGGGTGTAATTGGCCAATACACCAAAGTCTTGCCAAAAGCCGGTTGGCAGGAAGGTAAATGGTAATTGCAGGTTTAATTCGTAACCCTTGAGCATACCGCCGGGCGTGTTGGTTGAGCGGTTTACAGTGAACAGGTCAGACGGGGTCGCTGCCGAGCCTTCCAGTAATGTGTTGGGCAGACCCAATTCGCTGTAGGGGACCAGGCTGGAGATTGACTGGATATAGGTACTGATGTCTTTCACAAAGTAAGCCACAGAGAGCAGGGCGCTCTCATCAAAATACCATTCCAGCGCTGCGTCATAAGTCTCGGCATGAGTAGGATCAAGGAAGGGGTTACCGATGCTGGCTGTACGGGTAGTGGGATTCATGGAACCGCTTGGGATCAACAGGCCCAATTCCGGACGTGACATGACTTCTGCATAAGCAAAACGTGCCTGCAAGTCCGGATTGATTTCCAGCACAATATTGGTGGATGGCAACAATTCATCATAATCACGCTTCACTTTGGCCGGGTTTGCCGTTGTAGGGTAGGTTGAACCCGTCGGATTGGCAGTGGGGATAAAGCCCAGGCTGCGTTGTTTGGTTTCCAGATAACGCATGCCTATATCACCACGTACTGGAACAACTGCATTGTCGAAGTCGAATTCGAGCATCAGGTAACCACTATCAATCGATTCTTTTACACCGGGTGATTGCGCACCACATTCCGCACCACACCAAACAAAATCATTAAAGCCTACGGCTTGCTTCCATTTTTCATGATTAACACCCAGAAAATTCCCCATGGTTCTTGAACCCAGCTTGTCATTGACGCCATTCACTACACGAGTGAAGTCAGCAACGGTTACACCGGTGGGCAGGTTACGGGTAGCAGTAAAGCCGGGTGCTATGATCAAACTGTCAGTTTTGAAATCACTTTCGCGGCTTTGAACACCGAATTTAAGTTTGAGCTCTTCCATGAATTGCCAGCCAGCATTTACCTCCATAGTGGTGTTTTCGGTAGTGCGTTCAAACCGGCGGGTGTTCCAGTTACCCAACACAGTGCCATCGGCTAGACCTGCAGCGTATTGGAAGTTGGCCGGATTGGTCAGATCTATGCCGTAGCTGAGGATAGGCACATTGCCGCGGTTGCGGAAATCGATACCGAAGTTGTCAGTATCGATTGCATCCAGATTAACTGTCAGGCGTTCGGGGTTATCGAATACAGATTCCGAACGACCAATTAATGCATTGATCTCGACGGCATCATTTAATTGATGGGTCAGATTCAGGTTGGTTTGTTGGAAGCTGGAAGTGAAACGATCAATCAGGCTTTCAGAGCGCAGATCGACGCCATCAAACAAGCCATAAATAAGTGAGCCCTTGCTGTCTACCTGCAGTTCCTTAATGGAAACCATCGGTTGGCCATTATTGGTCGCGCTACGGGCAAATGACAGGGCATCTATGTAGTTATCGAGGCGAACCACATCGTATTCGGAATAAAGATTATCGAGAGAAATATTGGTACTTTCGTTGGGTTGCCATTCAAATGTCAGGGTGCCACCGGTGCGGGTAGCATCTTGTTCAGAGTTCAGATAACGGGGAATACGGGGCAGGAATACACCACCACCGGGAGTTACTCCCAATGGACCGCCCAATCGGGACTGCAGTAACTCATAAGCTTCTATACTGCCGGTACGTGGATTGTTGGTGCTGCAGTTCAGAGCATCCGCACCTTTGGTTGCATTGTTCGCAGGATTTTGGGTTCCTGTATAACCTATTGGTGAACAGAAACCTCCATTGATGTAGGTGGGCAGAATATTGACTGCTGAATACCCCACTTCACGAATGTTGCGATCCGAGTAAGCAAAGGATGCCAGCACACCCATACTGTCTTCGGCGAACTTTTTACTGATTAAAAATGAAGCGCGAGGATCAGTGGACTCGCTGACGTCATTGAACACCCCACGCACAGTCCCTGTCATGGTCAGATCATCACCCAGCGATAAAGGTTTTTGTACTTTCAGGTCAACCGTAGCACCCAGGGATCCTTCTTCTATGTCAGCACTGGGAGTTTTGCGCACTGTTAATTCGGAAAAAATTTCTGTCGGAAATACGTTGAAATCAAAACTGCGGCCACCATTGCCTGCACCATAAATATCAGAAGAACCTGTTTGCGATGTTCCTTCCATGCCATTGATACGCACACGGGTAAATTCTGCACCCAGGCCGCGAACGGAAATAGTCTTGCCTTCACCGCCATCGCCTCGCGACAAGGCTACACCCGGGATACGCTGCATGGATTCCGCCAAATTGGAATCGGGAAACTTACCCACGTCTTCCGACATAATGCTGTCAACTGCAGCAGCGCTTTCGCGTTTTTGGTTTAACGCGGAACTTAATGAAGCCTTGAAGCCGGTGATGGTGACTTCTTCCACATCATCCTGCGCACTCACTGTTGCCGACAGTGTAATGGCCGCCAAAATGCAGAGGGAAAGTGGTTTGGGGTTGAATTTTTTATGGATCATCTACTGAACCTCTTTTTAGAATTATTGAAGCAGTGTTTGATCGGATGCTAATAGATGTCATTTAATTAAACAATCATTACCAGTCAAATTATGTCTATACTGTTCACCGGTTGTCATAAATAATCATAATTTTGGGAAAAATCGTAACCTTTTTTTGGGTTAAATCTGGATGCAGATCAATCCCCATCGGGTCTCAGGTGGGATATTTGTGGGCTTGGCTTCAGATGGAATTCTTCAGGGATTACCGGTGTTGCGGGATCATAGTGACATGAAGAATGATCAGAAGAATCACGTAAATATTCAGTCAGTGGCAACCCTGAATCGCAAATAGCTTTTACAACGCAAAGTGCCAATTGGTAAGCACCGTAATTGTTGTGATGGGTGGCATCTTTGCCATTGTCGTTGAATGCGAGTGGTGCTTTATTTACACCCAATGCTTCGTAAAATTTTACACTCATGACATCAAGATCGATTAGCGCAACATTTTTTTCTTTGGCAAGCTCGCGTACTGCTTGTGGATATAAACCATGGCTGTTTTGAATTTTTCCGTTGTTATCAAATGTGCGACGTTGCATGGATGTGATTAATACAGGTGTAGCGCCACGCAAACGCGCTTCCGAAATAAAAATATTTAAATAATCTTTGTATGTTGTTTGTGCTTCCACATAAGTTTGTGGCCAATATTTTTTTTGATCGTTGTGACCAAATTGAATCAATAGGTAATCACCTTGCTGCAATCCTTCCAATACTTTTGCGAAGCGTAAACCTGATATAAATGATTTCATGGTCTCGCCCGATTCGGCATGGTTTGCAATTGCAATATGCTCATTAAAAAATCGCGGTAACATCTGCCCCCAGCTGGCAGCCGGTTCGAAGGGTTGATCTGTTACCGTAGAATCACCAACTAAATAAATTGTCGGTACATCAATTTTTTTAATTTTGATGGATCGGACTTGCGGCGAGTCACCATTAAATTCCAGCGTCAGTTTATCATCCCAATGCAAACGATCTTTTTCGTTATTTTTTAATACAACACGACTTCCTCCCGGTGCATTTAATTCCGGGGGTTTTAGTTTTCCAGTGCGTATATTGACAATAAAGTTTTGCGTCATGATTTCACCGGCCGCTGTTTTGATATTTTCCAAAAACAACCGGCGTGATTCGGCTTTCACTGTATTGGATGACGCTTGTGTAGTACTGCCAAATTCAACACTGATGTTGTAATTACCTTCAGGTAGTTGAACTGAAAAGTAAAAAGGTTTTGTTTCAGGGTTCATGCGGGTGCCCAAATCAAATCCGTAACCGCGTTCAGGGGTGTAGACCTTGTCGGGCGTCACAGGAAATTCGTTGTATGGATAAATCCTGGCGGCATTGGATGCGACGAAGAAATGGAAAGTCATGGGCAGATTGGGGTCAGGCTTGCCGCGATTGACCGGGTTGTGAGCACAAGCCTGAAGGCTTGTCATCAGGATCAGTATCCTGAGGATCAGGGTGGTGGTTGGGTGCATATTAATCTTTATTTATCATTAAACTGGTCATAATCAATCAATAATAATCATATTTCTGGAGAATTTCCTGAAAAATATGATTTAATCCGGCTTCACCAGTCCTGTAAGAGAATAAAAATGAAAACAACCCGACGTGAAACTATCAAGTTTTTGGCTGCTACCGGTGGATTAACAGCCCTTGCTCCCTACCTGAAAGCCAGTGCGGCTATGAATGGAACGGGGCAGTCACTTGATAATTACCGAATGAAAAAGCTTTGGCATGGTGTGTGTTATTACCCCGAACTTTGGCCAGAGGAAGATGTGGATCGCGATATTGTCGAGATGCAAAAACTGGGCATCAATATGATTCGCATAGGTGAATTTACCTGGTCCAGTATCGAACCCGAGGAAGGGAAAATTTCTACCCGATTTTTACGTGAAGTAATGGATAAATTTCATGCCGCAGGTATTGCAGTGGTTTTTTGTACACCCACACCTACACCACCGGTGTGGCTCACACATAATCAACCGGATCGTTTATTTGTGAATGCGGAGGGTGAACGATTAATTCACGGCGCACGTCAGCATGTGAGTTATGAACATCCTGCTGTACGTAAAGCTTGTATGCGAATTGTTGAAAGAATTGCAAAAGATTTGGGTGATCATCCGGCCATTATTGCCTGGCAAATCGATAACGAATTGAAATGTCATGTTGCAGAAGATTTTAGTCCCGCCGCAATTGCAGCATGGCATCACTGGTTGAAAAAACGTTACGTCACGATTGATCGTTTAAATAAAGAATGGGGCACACATATGTGGAGCACTCATTATCAAACATTCGAACAAGTACCGGCGCCATTAAAAACACCGTTTTTACACAATGCTTCCCTGAGCACCGCTTATCGTTTATTTAATCGCGAAAGCATTGCAGAATTTTCTGACATGCAATGTAAAATTATTCGCCAATATTCCAAAGCGCCGATTACCCACAATACCAATCCTGCTTTTTCGGTAAACCACGAACGATTATTTAAAAATCTGGATTTTGCCGCTTACGATGCTTATCCCTCCAGCAAGGAATGGCAAGCTTTGGTATTTCGCAGTGATATGTATCGCGCTGCAAAATCGGGACGTCCATTTTGGTTGATGGAAACCAGTGTGAGTCACAATGGATGGTTGGGGACTCACAGTGCAATGCATCCGGAAAAATTTTTAATGGCAGAAGCTGTTCTGGTTTATGGATTGGGTGGTGAAGCAATCAATTATTGGTTATGGCGACAGCAGCGCACAGGTGCAGAAATTAATCACAGTGCAGTGATGAGCAGTTGGTTTAAACCCACAATCGGTTATCAACAAGTTAAATTAGTGGAAGATGCACGAAAACAATTGGAACCATTGATGATTACCAGCAAACCATTGGTGCCGGAAATTGCAGTGACCTGGTCTGATCATGCACGTGCAATGATTGAAACCGAACCTATGGATAAAGAAGCAGGATTTCCTGAAACCTACAATGGCGTTATCCAGTGGTGGCATGGAATTTTATTCGAGCAAGGTTATCACCGTGATGTACGTTTTGAAGGTGCTGCACTTGATGGATTGAAATTATGGATTACACCTGCAATGCCCTATGTGAGCGCAGAATTTTTGCAACGCGCAGTTAGTTTTGTAAAAGCGGGAGGCATTTGGTTAATTGCGCCAGGTACTGGTATGCGCACACGCGAACACACCAATCACACAGATGCAGGTTTGGGAATGTTGGATGCAGTTGCCGGTGTGAAAACCCAGGCGGTATTTCCGTTAACGGCAACAGGAATTACCGGTAGTGTTGATAATAAAACATTAAATTTTACTGGTTGGTGTGCAGCGGTAAAAGCAGACAGTACAGATACCAAAGTACTTGGAAAAATTAATTCCGACCTGGTTCCTGATACTGCATTTTTAACAGAGCGTCAGTTGGGTAAGGGTAAGATTGTACTTTTGTCTGCTCATCCAATTGGCGATGAGGGTAAAAAATTTATTCAGGAATTAATAAAAAAATATGCTGGTGAGTTGAATATCACCAGAACTTTTGAAGTAACACCAGGCACAGTGGTTTGTCCACGAGTAGATGATCAGGGTAAACAACTTTCTGTTGTTATTAATATGAACGGCGAGGGCGGTAGCGTGAAATTACCTGCAGCCTGTCGTGATGTAATCAGCGGAAAAACAATCAGTGGGACCCTGCATCTCAAATCTTATGAGTGGCGAGTGTTGCAGCCAGGTGTTTGATCAATTAAAAGAGAAATGATTATGGAAAAAATAGCTTTTGTTATGACATTAAAACCCGGCTTTGAAGCGGAATATAAAAAACGCCACGACGAACTTTGGCCGGAGTTAGCGGTTGAGTTAAAAAAAGCCGGTATTTCTGATTATTCAATTTACTTGCACCCACAATCATTGAAATTATTTGCCGTATTAAAGCGAACGGATAATCACACTATGGATAATTTGCCAGCAACGGCGGCGGTAAAAAAATGGTGGGCTTATATGGCCGATATTATGGATACTAATCCCGATAATAGCCCGGTGGTTGAACCTTTGGATCAAGTGTTTCATTTTGAATAAAAATTTTGTTTTATTTCAGATGTTGATCGAGGGTTAAATGACTGTCTATTTTCAAAGGTTTATTGTTAGGCGTTGTTGGGCATTGTTACCCGGCCTGCGAATCCCTTTATTCTTTATTTTATGGTTATTGACCGCTTGTGCTGATCTTTCATCAAAAGAAAAAAGTCCTGTTCAAGGTACGCTTGCACCCAAGCCTTTATATCGTGATCCCATGTATGACGGTGCTGCTGATCCTTCTATTATCTTTAATAAGACTGAAAAAAAATGGTTGATGTTTTATACCAATCGTCGCGCTAATGTTGCAGGTTTAACCAATGTCACCTGGGTGCATGGCACACCGATTGCCATTGCCGAATCTATTGACGGTGCCCACTGGTCTTATCGCGGCAGAGTGAATTTTCCGAACGATATTCCTGGCACACAGAATGTTGATCTGGCCACTTACTGGGCGCCAGCTGTGTTGGAACATGAAGGAACTTATCACATGTATCTCACCATAGTTCCGGGTGTATTTGAGGACTGGAATCATCCCCGCAATATTGTTCATCTTACCAGTCGCGATTTAAATCATTGGCAGTATCAGAGTAAATTGCCATTGATCAATAACAAAGTGATTGATGCTTGTGTGTTGCGCTTGCCAAATGGTTCCTGGCGACTGTGGTACAACAATGAACCTGCGGGGAAAAAAACGTTTTATGCCGACAGTAAAGATCTTTATCACTGGGTAGACAAAGGTTCGGCAAATCTTCCTGACGATAGAGGCGAAGCACCGCTTGCTTTTTTTTGGCAAGGGCATTATTGGTTGATTAATGATTTGCTGGGTAATAATGGCTTGGGAGTTTACAAATCCAGTGATGCTTTTAACTGGATTCGACAAAAAAATAATTTGCTTGATGTGCCGGGAACGGGCGTGGATGATCAGAATGCAGGGCATCATCCGGAAGTTGTTGTCAGTGGTGATCGTGCATATCTTTTTTATTTTGTACATCCGGGCGTGAATGCCGAGACAGTTTATAACAAACAACCGACACCTGATGTAAAACGCAGCTCCATTCAAGTTGCGGAGTTAAAATACCTTGACGGTGAGCTAACAGCTGATCGCAATGCGCCGGTATTGGTCGACTTATTAGCTGCGCAGCAACAATAAAATGCTAAAAATAATCTCTCTTTTGTGTTCAATAGGTTGGATGTTAATTGCAGCAAATGCTCAAGCAAACACCCATTGGGTAGACAGTAAAAAACATAAAAATGATTTTCCGTTGGCTACTGAAACACAACTCGCCTCTGTTATTTATTCATCTGATGATTTCAAGGTCGTTAGCATTGCTGCCCGGGATTTGGTATCGGATATAGAACGGGTAACCGGACGTAAAGCGGAATTAAAAAATGAATTGGATAATTCCACAACTGCTGCGATTACATCGGCTGTTATTATTGGTACCCTGGGTAAAAGTCCATTGATTGATCAATTAACTGCAACGAAAAAAATAGACGTTACCCAACTGCAAAATCAATGGGAAAGTTTTTTGATACTGACTATTGATCAACCTTTTCCCAATGTGAAAAGTGCATTGGTGATAGCAGGCAGCGACAGGCGTGGTACAGCTTATGGCGTTTATGAATTATCGCAAGCCATTGGTGTGTCTCCCTGGCATTGGTGGGCTGATGTCGTTCCGCAAAAAAATCATCGCTTTTTGTTAAGGCAGGAATCAGGCGCTTCGGCCCACCTTCAGTGAAATATCGCGGAATTTTTATTAATGATGAAGATTGGGGTATGCAGGTTTGGGCAGAAAAAACATTTGAACCTGAAAATGGTGGTATAGGCCCGAAAACCTATAGCAAATTATTTGAACTGCTACTGCGTTTGAAAGCCAATACTCTTTGGCCTGCAATGCATCCAACCACAAAACCGTTTAACCATGCTCTGCCTGAGAGAGTTTCGCAAAATGCACAGATAGCGGATGATTACGCCATAGTCATGGGGTCATCACATGCTGAACCTATGTTGCGTAATAATGTAGGTGAATGGAAATTTGCTCATGAACAATATAATTATCTGACTCATCGCAATGTGGTGAAGCATTATTGGCAAGAGCGTATGCAAACCAACGGTAAATTTGAAAATATTTACACTCTTGGCATGCGTGGTATTCACGATTCCTTGATGCAAGGGCCAACAAATGACACGGAACGGATAAAACTTTTGCAAACCATTTTTGCTGACCAGCAGGAATTGATTAAACAGTTCGCCCGGCGATCACCAGAAAAAATACTACCTGAAAAAGTACCACAGATGTTTTGTGCTTACAAAGAAGTGCTGGGGCTTTATCGTCATGGATTAAGCGTTCCTGATGATGTCACTATAGTGTGGCCCGATGACAATTTTGGTTATGTTCGAAATTTTACCAATGCGCAAGAGAGAAAGCGTGCAGGTGGTTTTGGAGTTTATTATCACCTGTCCTATTTGGGCGCACCCATGGCGTATCTATGGTTAAACACCACACCACCTGCATTGATTTGGCAAGAGATGTTCAAATCTTATGAAATGGGTGCTGATCGTATCTGGATTGTGAATGTGGGCGATTTGAAACCGGCAGAAATAGGCACAGAATTATTTTTGCAAATGGCATGGGATATCAAACGTTGGCAGCGTCATAATCAAAAGTACTATTTACATGAGTGGGCTGTACGTGAATTTGGCGAACAACAAGCAACAGACATTGCAGCATTAATGCAAGATTATTATCAACTGAATTTCCAGCGAAAACCGGAACACTTGCAATGGTGGTTGCCGCGTACAGCGCCCCGTTTCAGTAATTTATCTGTAGATGAGTCCAATCGGCGGTTACAGGCATTTACACAATTAAATTTGCGCACAGCAAAAGTGGCTGAAAAAATTAGCAGTGAAAATCAAGACGCATTTTTTCAATTGGTTAGGTATCCGATAGAAGGTTCAGCTCTGGCCAATATTCGTTTCCTTGAAGGAGAGAAAGGTAACCGCAAAGCAGCAATCGATGCAGATAGAAAGCTGAAAGCAAAACACAGTCATTGGAATACCCGTCTGTCAAAAGGAAAATGGAAACATTTTATGGCGCTTGAACCTGCGGATGCGCAGTGGGACAAATACCGGATTTCGCCATGGAAAATGCCTGACGTTAAAAAAATTGAAACATCAACTATAAGATCGGCAGAAAAAATTCTGCGACTGGAAGCAGAAAACTTTATTGCACGCAAGCAAGGTACTCACAGTCGTTGGGAAATAATTGATGGCCTTGGTCGATCAGGTTCTGGTTCAACCAGTGTATTTCCTGTTACTGCACCGGTTTTAACAATTGATCAATGGCAGCAAGCACCGCGTTTGGATTACGAACTGAAAATTCCCACAGGTCAGTATCAGTTATGTATTCACTTACTTCCCACACATCCACTGACAGGAACGCAACTTATTTATGCACTTGGCCTCAATCAAACTTCACCTGAATTGATGTCCCTTGAGGTGAATGATGGCAGCGCTGAATGGGCTCAGGGAGTGTTAAATAATGATCGCGCTTCGTGTAAACCGATTGCCCTGAACAAGACAGATAAAAACACATTAAATATTTATGGTTTGCATGCCGGTGTTACTCTGGATGCATTCGAGTTATTTAAAAATAAATAATCAGGAATCATTTATGAATGCTGTTATGAAAGCCGTTCTCGATATTGGTAAAACCAACGTCAAACTTCAATTGGTGAACAATCAGGGGCGCCTTTGCGAAAGCTATTCGCGCAAAAATACGGTGCTGAATCAGGAACCATACCCGCATATGGATATCAGCGGTATATGGCAATGGTTACTGGAAACTTTGGCGGGTTGTAAACAGGCTGCAAATATTCGTGCATTGGTTGTGACTACCCATGGTGCGACTGCTGCGCTGATAAATGCTGAAGCCGGTGAAGATGGATTGGTGTTGCCGGTATTGGATTATGAATTCACAGGTGTGAATAGTTGCGATACTGCCTATTCTCGTTTGCGCCCGGATTACAGTGTCAGCTTATCGCCTGATTTACCGGCAGGCTTGAATCTGGGACGGCAGATTTTTTGGTTGCAGCAACAGTTTCCGTCTGAATTTTCCCGTGTTACTCACATACTGATGTATCCGCAATATTGGGGTTGGCGGTTAACCGGTGTGTTTGCGGGGGAGGTGACCTCCCTTGGATGTCATACCGATCTTTGGCTTCCAGGAAAATCTTATTCCAGCCTTGTAACGGATTGTGATTGGCAGGACTTGATGCCGCCTTTGAGGTCGGCCTGGGATGTTTTAGGTTTTATCAGTCCGCAGATTGCAGAAAAAACAGGATTGCCTTCTGACTGCAAGGTTTACCTCGGAATACATGACAGCAATGCCAGTTACTTGCGTTATTTGTTAAACAACAAAACCCCGCAAGCATTCACTGTTATTTCAACGGGGACATGGACGATTTTAATGAGTGCGCGTACGGGCTTGTCATCCTTAAAGGCCGGGCGAGATATACTGGCCAATTGCGATGTCTATGCCGACCCTGTTGCTTGCGCAAGATTTATGGGTGGGCGTGAATACGATTTGATTTGCCAGCGTTTGGGTGGGGATATCCAGATTCCAATGATGGCTGATATACAAACGGCAATTGATAACCTGTGGCTGGTCACGCCGGACTTCAGTGGTGGTAATGGCCCTTTTGCCGGGCTTGTACCGGTTATTGATTGTCCTGTCCCTGCCGTTTGTCCAGCTGCAGTGGCTACTCTTTATTGTGCTCTGATGATCGACCAGCGATTGACTGACCTGCAATCGACAGGCGCCATTTACATTGAGGGTGCATTTCTCAAAAATCCTTTGTTATGTCAGCTTGTTGCACAAATGAGACCTGATCAGACGGTTTATCTTTCAAGCGATGATACGGGCACAGTACAGGGAGCCTTGTTGTTGACGGATTTTGGTCAGAATCCGTTTTCTCTTGCACTTGAAGTCTGTATTCCTGGAAATTTCACCTCTCTGGATAAATATAAAAACCATTGGCATGGGATTATTGATAAATGTTCGGATAAATAATCAAGCTGTGCTGGTTTTTGTTTGTATTTCAATCAAATTCCGTTTGCCTTGATTGATTATGATTGGTAGTCTGCGTATCATCCGATTGCAGACTTATTTCTTATTATCATTCAAACCGGGCGGGTAATTTCATGTTAGAGAAGCAGCGACAACAACTGATTTTGGATTTTCTGGATGAAGCAAAGTTTGCCAGTGTGCGTATTCTTTGTGATCAACTCAATGCCTCCGAAGCGACTATCCGTCGCGATCTGAATAAGCTTGCTGCATCTGGAAAAATAAAAAAAATTCGCGGTGGTGCAGAAGTTATTCAATCCAAAGTCTTGCCTTCCACCAAAATTACCGGCAAATCTTTTTGGGTTGATAAAGAAAAAAATGTTAACACCAAACGCATGATTGCCAAGCGTGCAGCAGAACTTTGTGGTGATGGTGAATCGATTATTATCAACGGCGGCTCTTCTACTTTTATGATGGCAGAATTTTTGGAAGATCGCCGCATGAACATACTTACCAATTCGTTCGTATTAGCTCAGGAACTCTTGGAAAATAGCCAAAATCAAATCACCTTGCCGGGCGGGGAAGTGTATCGCAAGCAAAGCATCATTCTCAGTTCATTCGAAAATGACACCACGCAAAATTATCATGGCAGCAAGATGTTCATGGGATGTCCCGGTATTAGTGAAATCGGTGTAATGGAAACAGATCCGCTGCTGATTCTTGCCGAACAAAAATTGCGTAAACGTGCAGACAAACTGATTGTGCTCGCTGACAGCACCAAAATTGGCGTGAAAGGCAATTTGATTTTCAGTCCCTTGTCAGGTGTAGATATGGTGATTACAGATAGCAATGCTGACAAATCAATACTGCAACATTTTGAACATCAGGGTATAGAAGTTGTTGTGGTAGATGCCTGTGATTAATGCCACTCAAAACCGGTGTTGATCTCTTTGCATACACCGGTTTTCCAATTTTCCTGCACCTTCCATTATGACCAATATCATTTGAATCAATCGCAGAGTTCGTTATTTGATCGAAATCATGCTTGTTTCGCGACAAATAATGATTGGAAATGATTGTAAATGCTCTTCAATCTGGTTATATTGACTCAGTCAATTTCGAGACACTACAAAAAGAACAATCCAATCTTATTCACATCAAGTTCATAGGAAAACCGATGCCTTACCAGCCAGATGAATATAAACATGTCAATTATCTTTGGGATGATGCAGTGGCAGACAAGCTGGATCCGGTTGGAAACCTGGTATATCGATCCAACAAATTAGGTGAGGATTTGCGCATTACCAATACGGGCGGAGGCAATACCTCAGCGAAATTGATTGAAACCGATCCGCTCACGGGCGAAAAAGTTGAAGTGCTTTGGGTGAAAGGGTCGGGTGGTGATTTACGCACCTCCAAAAAAGAAAATTTTTCCTCCTTATACAGTGGCAAGTTGCAAGCACTTGATAAGGTCTACCAACAATATCCGGACAAGGGTTACAAATCAGCGGGTGAAGATCGCATGGTGTCGATGTTCACTCATTGCAATTTTTGTTTGAATCCACGCGCACCATCTATCGATACACCATTGCATTCCATGATCGCTGAAAAACACGTTGATCATTTACACCCTAATTCAGTAATTTCAATCGCGTCCTGTAAAGATCAGGAAAAATTGACGAAAGAAATTTGGGGTGGGAAATTAGCTTATGTTCCCTGGATGCGCCCGGGATGGGAAGCCGCCAAAGTATGTGAAGAAACCTACGCAAACAATCCTGATATTTGCGGAATTTTGCTGGGGCAACATGGACACACCAATTGGGCATCTGAAAGTAAAAACTGTTATGAAATTTCACTTTGGGTTGTTGAAACTGCAGCGCGTTATATTGAGCAACGGGATAAAGGTGAAAAAACTTTTGGTGGCCAGAAATACCAAAGTTTAAGTGATGAAGCGCGTACCGAATTGCTGCGTGAATTCTTACCTTTAGCGCGCGGTTTGATTTCTGAAAAAGTAAAATTTATCGGTACCATACAAACTGACGCAGCAACCTTACGTTTTGTCAACAGTGTGGATGCTCCGCGTTTGGCAGAATTGGGGACATCATGCCCCGATCATTTTTTGCGAACCAAAATCAAACCACTTTATGTTGAGTTTGATCCGCAGAAAGATAATCTGGATGTGTTAATCAATCGTTTTAAAACAGGTTTACAACAATATCGAAAAGATTACGCTGCGTATTATCAAGCTTGCAAACATGCAGACTCACCACCCATGCGTGACCCGAGTCCAACAGTAGTATTGATTCCCGGTGTGGGTATGATTGCCTGGGGCAAAAACAAATCGGAATCGCGTGTGACAGCAGAATTTTATAATTGTGCAATTGAAGTTATGCGTGGCGCTGAAGCAATTTCAGAATACACAGCTCTGCCAATGCAGGAAGCATTTGATATTGAATACTGGGCGTTGGAAGAAGCGAAATTACAACGTATGCCAAAAGAAGCAAACCTTGCACGAAATGTGGTGGTGGTGATTGGCGCAGGTGATGGTATTGGTAAAGCGGTTGCGCATCGTGTTGCCAAAGAAGGTGCACATGTAGTTTGTGCAGATTTACGTTTGGAAGCAGCAGAGCAAACAGCCGCAGAATTAACCAAAATATATGGGCAGGGAATTGGTGTCGCCGGTAGTGGAATTTCCAGTTGTGGTCCTGCGATAGCCTTGGCAGTTGACATCACTCAACGTGAAACAGTCAGGAAAATGTTTACCCAAATCATTCTTGCTTACGGCGGCATAGATAATGTGATTGTAACTGCCGGTGTGTTTATGGCTGAAGGTGCAGACCTTTCACAAAATGATAAAATTTTTGACGTCAGTTTTGGTGTCAATGTGAAGGGTGGTTACATAGTGGCATCTGAAGCCCAGGATATTTGGATCAAACAGAAATTGCAGGGTGCTATGGTATTGACTACCAGTGTTAATGCAGCTGTATCCAAAAAAGGTTCTTTGGCCTATGACACCAGTAAAGCGGCCGCCAATCATTTGGTTCGAGAATTGGCTGTCAGTATGGCGCCATTAATTAACGTTAATGCACTGGCACCGGCAACAGTGGTGCAGGGCAGCAATATGTTTCCACGTGATCGAGTGATTTCATCATTAAAAAAATATGAAATTCCTTTTGATGAAAATGATACAACAGAGGGACTGCGTAACAAGCTTGCACAATTTTATGCCTTGCGCACACTCACCAAAAAACCTATTACTCCGGAAGATCAAGCTGAAGCGGCTTATTTATTAATTTCTGGTCAGCTGAGTAAAACTACCGGGCAGGTGATTAGTGTAGATGGCGGTTTGCATGAAGCTTTCTTGCGTTAAGTGAATAATCGTTAAGAGTAAATAATTATGAGAAGAATCGATCTGGAATTTGTAAAAGAGAAAAACGAAAAAGAAAAAAATTACCTGCAAAAAGATTTTGATGCTTTGGGCGAAAAGCTTGGCCGTGACGGAATCGACATTGAAGTATTGACCAAGGCAGCAAGTGATTTTCAAATCGCTGTTCCGTCCTGGGGAACGGGTACAGGGGGTACACGATTTGCGCGCTTTCCCGGTCAGGGCGAACCGCGAAATATTTTTGAAAAAATAGAAGACTGTTCCGTTATTAATGAATTGTCCGGTTGCACTGGCAGTGTGTCACCTCATTTTCCATGGGACAAAGTAAATGATTTCGGTGAATTGAAACAACATGCGGATCAGTATGGTATTAAATGGGTTGCAGTCAATTCCAATACATTTCAGGATCAACCAGGTCAAACTGCATCTTATAAATATGGCAGTCTGGCAAATACTGAAAAAGCTTCACGCGATTTGGCAATTCAACATAATATCGATTGCATTAATTATGGTTTGCAACTGGGTGCAAAAAGTTTAACCGTGTGGATAGGGGATGGCTCCAATCACCCCGGCCAACAACATTTCCAGCGTGCGTTCGAACGTTATCTGGCGAGCACCGCAGAAATCTACAAAGCTTTGCCCGCTGATTGGGAAATGCACCTCGAACACAAAATGTATGAACCTGCATTTTACTCAACCGTGCTTCAGGACTGGGGCAGCAGTATTTTGGCGGCTATGCAATTGGGACCAAAATGTAAATCACTGGTGGATTTAGGTCACCATGCACCCAATACCAATATTGAAATGATTGTTGCGCGTTTGATTCAATTTAAAAAACTCGGTGGCTTCCATTTCAATGACAGTAAATACGGCGATGACGATCTCGATAGCGGTTCATTACAGCCTTACCAGCAGTTTTTGATTTTTAATGAATTGGTGGATGCTGCCTATCGACAGGAATCTGACTTTAATCCTGCGTATATGCTGGATCAATCACACAATGTAACAGACCCTATTGAAAGCCTGATCAATTCCGCAATTGAAGTGCAACGCTCTTATATAAAAGCATTGCTGATAAACCGCGTAGCACTTTATGGCTATCAACAAGCCAACGATGCCATGATGGCTTCCTGTGAATTGAAAAAAGCATTCAATCTGGATGTATCCCCCATTCTGGCAATGGCCCGTTACCGCAAAGACGCAGCAATAGATCCATTACAAACCTATCGCGCATTTGATTACCGAAAAAATGTCGCACCAAAACGTCCGCGTGACCCCAAGGCAACCGGTTCGGGGATTATTTAAATATCAAGGTTTTTTTGCACGAAACAATTTTTGCTTGATCTCATCGTCATCCCTGCGAAAGCAGGGATCGGTCTTTCATTTTATTGAAATTTTGTTCGTGCAAACTCTTACTGAAAATCCAAGCTTTGAGTTTTTACTTGTATTGGGTTTGCTGCCGGAAAGTTTGGCGGCTGACTAATATTGATTGATTATGAAAAATCGTCAGTTGGGAATTCCATTTTTTAGGCCCTCTTGAAATTTGTGATTGTGATCACATAAAAATAATCACTGTTTTCTAACTACAAAAACAGGCAAAATGTCTGCAACTCATCAAATAATCAATGTTTAAGACGCTGATTTCTGCCCATAAATTGAATAATTCAGGGCAGGTTACTGAATACTGCAGGAGTTCTTGTGTACAAACTTACCTATAAAGGTCAATTTGTCGAAGGATTTGATGAGGACCAGGTGGTCGGCAACCTGGCCCAACTATTAAATCTCAAACCCAAGGTTGTGCGTCTGGCTTTGCTGTCCAACCGCCATGGTGTGATAAAAATTCTTGACTCCGCAAGCGAAGCTGAACGTTGGTGTGCCGCTTTTCAGGATGCAGGCGTCTATCTGGATGTGGTCAGTGTGGACTCCCAGAACGCGGAAGCGATTGCGGATCAAACAGAGCTTGAACTGGAGTTACATGAGCTGGATCCGTACGAGGATGAGGAACCGGATGAGCGCAACTACCTGATTCGCAAACTGCCTGAATCAACTTCCCCAAAAAATGACAACCAGGCTGCGACCGTAACTGAGCCTCAGGTGGCTGTTGCAAAAGAGAGTACAGCTGTGAAAGTTGCGTCTGTGCTCAAAGATATTCCTGATATACACGAATTATCTGTTGCCAAAATTGATGCGTTAACAAAACAGTTATTGGAAGAAGCAAAAAATGCGGTACTGGATGAACCCGGTGTTCAAGAGCCGGTTCCCGACAGTGAAAACATGCAAGCTGAAACAGCTGCAGTAAAAGTGAACGTCATATCCGAATCAGAAAAAATTGAAATAAAAACGGAAACGACAAAAGCGGCAGTAAAACCAAAAGCAGGAAAAACCAAAACTGCAAAAATTGATGCAGCATCGGTTACTGCATCGCCTGACTCGCCTGACAAAAAACCGGCGTCTGCAAAAAATCAGGAATCTACAAAAAAATCGACTACTACTAAAAAAGTTCCTGTTAAAAAATCTGCAGATAAAGCTGCACCTACAAAACAATTAGCGGAAAAACCCTTAGTCACCACACAACAAAAACATACTGAAAGCGAGGTTGTGCAACCGGACACAAATGCGGTTTTGAAAGCGCCAATACAATCTCCGGTACAACCCCCAACTCCTCCAGTACCACCAATTCAACAAGATCTGCCCCTGGCCAGTGATAATTTACTGCCGGTAACCCGAAAAGAGCATACAGGTGCTGAAACAATTCCAGTTTCCAATACAACTGACGGGAAGCAGGGTGGAGAAAAGCGTCCGTCACTCGTGTTGGTAGAAGATGTAGATGAAAATGTTCATGAGGAATTAAATTTCCACAAATCCTATTTTGTGTGGGGAATGCTAACGATATTGTTGGCGATAATTGCAACTGCAGCTGCTATTTTCTGGTTGAAAAAATCCAATTGGACTCCGGTGGACGTTGCCCCCCAGGAGGCAAAAATTACCGAAGCTATTGGCTTTAGCAGTTTATTTGGATTGATTCATCTTGATGTCAGTCGATTACAATTTCTTTCGCCATCCAATAATGTTCTAACGCAATTTCCTGGCCCTGAAGCTAATTTTTGGAAAAATATTACCGGTTCCGGTATTGATCCAAACCAACAGGTAGATGACGCATGGTTAGCGGTTTATGAACAAGATAACCTGCATAAAATTTTGTGGGTGCTGGAAGGAAATTTTCCTGTTGATAAATGGCGAGATGCATTCAAAAAAAATTATTTGATTGATGGAGATACGCCGGACGGTATTATTTTTTCCAAAATAAATGACAGCAACTGTGAAAAAAATGTGTTTTCAGCAAGTATTGGCAAAACCCGGATTGTAATAGGTGTGCCGGAATTGGTGGCAACTTTTAATGGACGATTGCAAGCTGGAGCGGCTTCGGAAAAAAATCTTGAAACCTGGTCAAACGTTTATAAGACCCAAATGGCATCTGCAGTCTTGTTTCACCCGGCACAACTGTCAGAAAGATCAGCTGCCAGTGCCTTATGGAAATTATCAATTCCCGCTGAACCTGTTCAGGGTGTTTACCTTGGGCTTGAACCTAAAATGTTTCCACCAGGCGTGGAGTTTAATGCGAGGATTTTGAGTGAAGACAAACCGTTTCTTGAAGACACGGAAAAAAAGTTGGCGGCCGCTGCAAGTGCAGCAAAAACTACTTTGGTAATGGATTGGCCTGAAACATTATCGCTTTACGAGCATTTAAAAATTTCACAAGATGTGAATCAGGTTAGCGCCAGGTTAAATCTCGATGAAAATGCGCCACAACAAATTCAAATTTTATTGGCATCATTGGCAAGCAAGGCATTTGCGTTGGAGGCGCCGGCAAGCGAGTTTACGGAAGAACAATTGGATACATCACCAGCCTTTGTCAGTTTGCCATCCGGTGATTTACCTGCCTATACAGTAAAAAATTTTAATGAATCATTTATTGCCCAAACATCTTCCGGCCCTTTTGGTATAGGTGTAAGTGATATAGAAAAAACAGAACAGGGTGTGGAAATTAATATGGATGTTAAAGCGTTTAATTTGCCGAATCTCAGCAAAGAAAATGACAGCGTATTTTTGCAAATCACCGATATTGTAGATCATCAGGATCAATCGATACTTACCAATAGAGCATGCGGATCAGAGCAATCGACACCGATCAACTCAGTGTACCAGGGCACAGTGATGGAAAACGATCAGCCTGTTACTTTCACCGGTTTGCAGGGGATGAAAAATATTGTACTGCCTGCAGGAATTGATTTACCCAATGTAGGTGCAGTGAAAGGAGTCATTCATCATCAATTACCATTAGCGATTGAGCGGGTTAAAATCGATGGCCCTCTGGCAGGAAAAACGCTGGAAGTGCAGGGTATTAAATTTCGTTTTTTTAATGCTGACTCCAATCGTTTGTATTTTCAAATGAGTGGTAACACTGACGCGCTCTTGCAAGTGAATGCATTAAATGAAGCGGGTAATGCTCTGGCAAAAATAAATACTGTTCGTGGCAATAGTTTTTTTGATCAAAACAAAATGAGTGTTGATTTTCAGGGAAAGATTGCCGCCGCAGAAATCGTGGTTGCTACCCAATTTGAACAAAAAAATTACGAATTTAGTATTGCGAGGCTTTTTCCACCGGCAAAACCTTTTGTGCAGGAAAAACCTGAACCCGTGTATTTGAAAAAAGTGAATTTGCCTGCGTTGGAAAAAGATACTCCGCCGAATGATGTAGCATATCCAACACAGCCTGCGCAAATCATTACTGCGGGGCCAGCGGTGATTGCTGTGAATGAATTACGTATTTCAGACAATAAATTATCACTGACAGCAGACATTTATACCCGCAATTCACATCCCCTTGCGGATCAATTGGGTACAGTAAGTCTGATTATTACGGAAATAGAAGATTCCTCCGGCAATTTGCATACAGTCAATCAGCGAACACCTGTGGCTTTTGAAGCGGATACCAACCGCCCGTGGTTGCGTGCTGTTCTGGAAATACGGGATCGGCCAATTGAACACTCAGATGCGATTGCCTTCTGGGGCAAACTGGTGTTTACCGCGATGGAAGATCCTGTGCCCATCAAAGTACCTTTCCAGTTTGGTATGCAATGGAACGCTAATGAGGGTGTTTTAAAATTGCGCCGATGGGAAGAGGGCCATTTGATATTTGATGTTGAAGGAAGTTTTCCTGAATTAATGGCAGTAAGAGCACTCGATGAAAAAGGTCTGCTGGTTAGCCAACCGGCAGAGTTACGAACCAGCTCCGGAAAAAATACGATTGAATTGGATGTAAAACAAATTCCGGAAACCATCGAATTCAATATATCCCGCACAAAAAACTCAACCGAGTTTCCATTAGAGATTCGCGTACAGTAACTTCTGCTGTTTGATATCCAATATATATTGCGAATAATTATCATTTATGGAAATATGTGTCACCTCAGTTTGCAGGATATGTAATGACACAGTACCTACCCATTATTAATCGAATAATAGCCGCCTTATTAGGTGGTTATGCTTTTACCTGGGGCTTCACCGCGCTTGGAATTGCCGCACTGGTGGCTTTGGGTGTGGATTTTCATGAGGCCGAAACGGGCGTGTTGTTGCTTTCTTTTTTGGTGTTTTTGGGTTTGTTCCTGTGGACATTCGCCGCCCAAAATATGCTGAAAGTGTGGGGAGTGCTGGTGATCGGTACTTTATCCATGACTTGTACAGCACTGGTCTTACAAAGTCATTTAGTGGGATAGGGGAGCATATGTTTAATAATTTCCGTGTTTCCATGACCTGGGTTCACACCTGGTTTGGTCTGATATTGGGTTTTGTGCTCATGATTTGTTTCTTCTTTGGTTCGCTTTCGGTGTTTGATCGGGAGATTGACCGTTGGGCAATCCCCAAAACCCGCTTTGAACCCCAGCCCATGCCATCTTTTGATCACTTGCTCAAACCTGTGTTTGAAAAGATGCGTGCGCATCCTGACGATATGGCTGCCACTGCTGCACGGGTGATTGGTGATTTGCCACACCCGGACACTATGCCTATGGCATCACTTTATGCCTATACGACTCATCGTGATCCGGTACTTTCCATAGGCGCCGAGTTCAGTATTCCGAATAAACCGGTTAATCCAAATGATGACCATCTGCATGTGCATGGCTGGTCAACTATAGATCCCCGTACCGGTGAGGCTATACCTGATGATGCCCTGAAAATTGGCAGCCGTTGGTTTTACCCTATGCATTACAGTCTTAATTGGCATTGGAAGAATTTAGGTTATTGGATAGTTGGCCTTGCAGCACTGATCATGCTGGCAGCCCTTGTGACCGGATTGATTATGCATAGGAAGATTTTTAAGGAGCTTTTTACTTTTCGCCCGAAAAAAAGGCTTCAGCGCAGCACTTTGGATTTGCACAATATGACGGGTGTTGTTGCCTTGCCATTTCATTTTTTCTTTGCACTGACCGGATTGATTATCTTTGCCAGTATTTACCTTCCTGTAGGTAACACCATGCTCAAACCGCTGCATGACCAACATGAAATACTGGAAGCAGAACGCACCGGATTGCCACATGAAGCATCAGGTATTGCAGCACCTATGGCTTCAGTAGACGCTATGGTGGCCGAAGCCAAACGCCGTTGGGCGGAACGTGATATGGCAGGTGAGGTGGGTTATCTGTTTATTGATCACCTGGGTGATCAGAATGGTTATGTGAGTATTTATCGGGCAGGCAGTGACCGGGTTGCATTGGTGGGAGAGGGCATTCACTTCAAAGCCAGTACAGGTGAGCTATTGCGTGAAGATCCACCACGCACCTTGGTTTCTAATGCCAATGAGTTTTTGACCGGGTTACATTTACAGCACTTTGAGCATTGGATGCTACGCTGGCTTTACGTTATCGGCGGATTACTGGGCTGTATTTGTATTGCAACCGGATTTGTTTTCTTTGTAGAAAAGCGCAAACAACAACATGCCAAAAATCATAATCAGGGCGCCCGAATTGTCGATGCACTTGCAGTGACAACTGTTACAGGAATGTTGATAGCCACCATTGTAATGTTGCTGGTCAATCGCTTGTTGCCGGAAGACTTATCTGGCAAAGGTGATTGGGAAATCAAGGCATTCTGGGGCAGTTGGATTCTGGCATTTTTGCATGCTGCATGGCGCAGTGCTCCGGTGGCACAGGCGGGTATCAATCCTGCGTGGAAAGAGCAATCCTGGGTTATATCAATAACCTCAATTATGGCAGTATTGCTCAATTGGGTGACCACTGGTGACAACCTGTACAAAACCCTGATCAGTGATCCTTACCTTGCAGTCGCAGGTGTTGATTTAAGCTTGTTGGCTACGGCTTGTTTGTCATTTGTTGCTGCACGACTACTGGTTTTACGGGAATCAAAAGTATTGCTCCCTAAAGCTGACAAGGGACAAACGGCTCCAGCTCTGATGATGTCGGAGGTCGATCATGGTTGAACCCTGGATTGCATTAATACTGGCATGTATCAGCTCTTTGATGGGGTTTGCCTGGTTTGCACTGGCAATGAATAGTCATTGGCAACAGGTAATGAAAACCGGCTCACCAAATGCCCATGTACGTAAGACACTGCGTATTCTGGGCTGTCTTGGCCTTCTACTTTCTGCTGTTTTCTGTTCCCTGGCTGACCGTCCATCCATGGCATTTCTGGTGTGGATCATGCTGTTGGCTGCCACAGCACCGGCAATAGGAATGTTGTTGGCTTGGCGTCCACATCTGTTGCGGATTGTGTGGCCGGTTGCATAACTATGAAACTCGGCCAATCCTTGATTGCGCATAATGTAGATTATGTTAAATAAAATAACACATCAGTTTCATTGTGAGATTTTTAATTGGACGACTTTCCCATTCAGCTTTCTCAACCGCCAAAGCCACTTTTCATTCT
This sequence comes from uncultured Cellvibrio sp., assembly GCA_965650675.1. Lineage (GTDB taxonomy): Bacteria > Pseudomonadota > Gammaproteobacteria > Pseudomonadales > Cellvibrionaceae > Cellvibrio. Next base: position 7,942 of record CBFGPN010000021.1, on the reverse strand, counting down.
TAAAAATTTACTTTGAAGCTAATAACATCCTTATCGCCAATTGCCATTGCTTCACCAAGCTTGATCGATCCATTGCTGGTGAATGCTTGCATACTGTCAAGAAGCTTGACAGGCGCCGATGCCCCCATGCGCATGTAGGTACCATTAGTGCTGTTATCTTTAAGGATGTAGTTCTTGTTATGAAAAAGTATTTTGCAATGTTGTCTGGAAGCAAAATTGCTATCAACGGTTAAATTACAGCTTTCATCGCGGCCGATGGTAAATGGGATTTTTGTTGCATCAACGATGTAGTCTTTGCCGTTGTAGCTTAATACCAAGGAATGAACTGTTAATACCGGGGCCATGTTTACCCTTGTCTTATTGCCATCGTCACTCATGTTTTCTCCATTTATAGTTGCTGTGTTGAGTCATCACCTATCTAGTCGTATCGTTTTAGGAAGTATAATATTTTTTATTTTATAAAGATTTTCATAGGTTTTACCATAACATCAAAATTATCAGGCTTTTCTTTTATAATCTCACACTTCATGGACGTAAAGTGGCTTTCCTTACACCTAACATATAAATTATTTCCTTCAGCTTTTAAATTAAATTTAACAGTATCTTTTAATATTGCGGCATCGCTGCACATTTCGACATCATACTCACCATTAAGTAATATTAAAGTTGTATACTTTAAAGCATTTACCGCACCTCTAATCTTTCCGTCGATTGAAATACTATATGTGAAATGATTTTCAGCTCCAAAAATAGTAGCAGGCTCATAATAAACGATAACTCTTGTGTGTCCAATTGGCACTTCATATTTAAGGTCATCTCTTGGAGGATCATTAATAATTTTTTGATACTCATCCTTTTTTATACTAACCTCATCAGTTTTTTCAAAAAATGGATGAAAGGCCGCAATTCTGTGATTCCCATAAATATCTTTTCCTCTGTTTTCCCTAATACAAAATACCGTGTAATCTTCTCCTGCCACTGGCTCTATATCTAGATAATTTTTATTCCAGCCATCACCATTTCGACAGGTGAATTTAATTTTGTATTTACCGGGAATGATTTTAGCAAAAGGAAAAGATTTCGAATTCAAAGCAGAATATTTATAGACCACTACCTTATCACTTCTTTCTATTAATTCTATCTTTGACCAAGTAGTGCTTAAGTCAAATATATGATTTCTATTAACAGATCGAATTATGGCGTAATCCCTATAACGATTTTCTTGTATTACATGATTCTGTTTCTTCTCTATTTTATGATTATTTTTTGTCGAGCATGCAGACATTAATAAAATAATTATCGCAATAATATATTTCATAAACTTGTTTTCCGTAGGGTGGGTCAAGACCCGCGTTGATCGGTGTTTTAATTCATGACGCTTTTGATTTTACATTTTCAAGTAATAATTTTGTATGTTTTAATACATCTCATTCCGCACATACGGGTCTTGATCCGCCCTACATGTGCCATATTTAAGTGATCCATCTGCTCCGCTTATTCTCTTAACACAGTCTTTTTTACATGTGCAGCTCTTTCCTATTCCGCTGCTGGCTTGGGAGTTGTTAAAGTTTTTTTCAACCAGGCACAGATATCAACACAGCACTCACACAAACTACCATGAGTGCGAATGCAGTTGAGTATTTCCAACACCCAAAAATATTACTGTCAATCGACTGAATAAGCATTTCAAGTCCTTCATGGCGATCAGCACAGCCCTTTCGACTTATATGAAAAGTATTTCATAAATGTTGCAACTACACTGCGAGCACATTTTCCCTCATTAAATTGTGATAACCGACACAAATTTTGATAATTTCATAAATGAGTGTCGTGTAAATAGTTTCTATCTATTGTCGAAAAAAAATTGCAAGTTAAGATCATTTAATGCTTATATTTCATAAGCATAGGTTAATCATTTAATTAAAAAATCAAACTAAGTTTCACACACAAGGTACTATCGGCATGAAAAATTCTTATATACAACTCATCAGAAAGGAAGATTTAAATACGGATGACTGTGTCCCTATGATGATCAGTATGTTTTTTGGCGTTGAAATGCAGGTAGCGCTGCAATGGTCAAATGAGCATCGTTACACCGAACTTATCAAAACACATGTCATGATTGAACAAGGGAAGTCGGAAATGCTTCTCGTCAAACTTAATTGTGGCACACCAATTGGCATGATTATTTACACCGAAGCGGATGATCAACCTATCCGCAGAATTGATGCCTTAATTGTATCTCGTCAATATCGCGGCAACGGCATAGGTAGAATTTTGCTCCGCACAGCAAAAGGTGATATGGATTTGCATACATTCGCGCCCTCCATGTCAGTTGATTGGTATCTAAAAAATGGATTTAAAAAATTACTTAAACAACCAAATGGCACTGTTGAAATGACAACAGCGACCCAAAACATTAACGTAAATCTCACCTATCCATTACCCGTGTTTGACAAATTGGATTTGCAAATTCTACGTAACTTTAAGCAAATGCAATGATGGCCTGCTCTTTATAAACCATCTCTTACCCTCCTTTGGGAGGTGCTTACTGCCCTCCCCCTTGTTTAATTTTGAATCAGTTTATTCAAATGTCGTTATAAGCTAATAAAAAAACAGTCTTTTTTGTTTTAAAAATTTTTTATTAGTATGCCGCAGTCGCCGTGAACACGACGAATAAAAAACTACACACGAGGTTAGTCCAGTGAGAAGGCTATGGCTCATACAACAGAAAACCTGACAAATGTGGATGAGTTACTAATGGAAATCAAACACCAGTTAGAACAAATCCAGTTCGGCTCGCTGGAGATTCAAATCCATAACGGCCAGATAGTGCAGCTCGAACGTCGAGAAAAAAAGCGCTGGGATAAAGGCGTCAACGCCAAATAGAACACGCGTTAGCAAGTTAAAAAAATCAATTAAAAAACACTGACCGGACCACCGGAAGTGATATGTGAATTCTGGAGATTAACATGTCATTTCACACACAAAGGTCGGTCAACCGATCATTTTTTAAAACCACTTTTCGTCGCAATAGCATCGCGATTTTGATTGCGACTGCTATATCAGCCCCAGCCTTCGCAGGTTTCCCAACGCTCTACGGCAAAATTCATTTAACGGCCAATCAATACGATTTGGAAAAAAATGATTTTGCATTAACTGCGCCTAATGCCACTACCTATCGCCACATAGGTGCAACTCAAGTAACGGGCGAACTGGATACTTTTGCCATTGACAGTACCGGTTCGCGCCTGGGTATTCAGGGCGATTTCGATGCAAATGAAAATTTCACTGTGTTTTATCGTTTGGAATATGGCATTGATGTGGATAACGGTACTAACAGCAATGGCCGCGAATTAAGTCAGCGCAATATTTTTGGTGGTTTGCGCGGCGATTGGGGTTCAGTGTTGGTCGGCAAAAACGATACACCATTAAAAACCTTGCAAACCAATAGCGTATTGCGTAGCGATATAGATCGCTTTAACGATTCACCACTCGGCGACATTGGTACTTACATTGTTGGCGAAAATCGCCCTGACAATGTTATTCAATACACCTCACCGATTTTATTTCGCGGATTGGAAATTAATATCGCTGCAATTAATGCTGAAGAAACCGGCGTACCGGTGAGCGGAACCAATCAGCAAGATGACAATAATTTTGCATCCGGAAAATCTGTATCCATCACTTACGGTAAAGCCAAATGGTTTGTGGGTATTGGTGCAGACTCAAACGTAGCCACCACTGATGCTGTTCGTGCTGTAGGTGAAATTACCTTAGGCAGCGTCAAACTTGGTGCAATTTATCAAACCGCCGAACGCCATGATGATGTGGATACTCTCGGTGGTTTTTCAACTTTCGTCGGCACTAACAGCACCACACTCGGCGCACAAAACGGATTGAATCCTTTATCCGAATGGGACGGCGCTTCCGGCAACGCATTTAAAGAGCAGGACGGTTATGTTCTGAATGCGCAATGGAAAATTTCCGGCCCCTGGCTCGCCAAAATTCAATACGCCAGTTCAACCACTACTCCAATCAATGAAGCTTATAGCGATGCCGAACTGGATGGAATCATTTTAGGTGTGGATTACAACTTCAATCCCAACACGCGCGTGTTTTTAACTTACGCAAAAGTGGATGTGAAAGGTGATGAGGCGATCAGCACTGAAACCACAACGGATTCTGCATCAGCAGTTGGGTTTGATTTCCGGTTTTAAAAAAAGCCCTCACCCCAGCCCTCTCCCAGAGGGAGAGGGGATGAACTCCCAAATGAATTTGCTACGAAGCATATTCAGTCCCCTCTCCCTCTGGGAGAGGGTTAGGGTGAGGGAAAACTTCAATTTTTTAAGTGAGTAGAATTTCATGAAAATTTTATACAAAACATTATCGTTAATTGCAGTCAGTTTATTGTCTGCTAGCGTCTTCGCAAAAGACGTAAATTTATTAAACGTGTCTTATGACCCTACTCGCGAACTCTATCGCGAATTTAATGCGGCTTTTGCCAAACATTGGAAAGAAAAAACGGGCGATAACCTGAGTATGGATCAATCACACGGCGGTTCAGGTGCGCAATCGCGTGCAGTGATTGATGGTTTGCGTGCAGATGTGGTGACGCTGGCATTGGCAGGCGACATTGATCCCATCGCCAATATTGGAAAATTATTGCCAAAAGATTGGGTAACCAAATTGCCCGATAACTCTGCGCCTTACACATCCACCATTGTATTTTTGGTGCGAAAAGGCAATCCAAAACAAATCAAAGATTGGGATGATTTGGTGAAAAAAGGTGTGGAAGTGATTACGCCTAATCCCAAAACATCCGGTGGTGCGCGCTGGAATTATTTGGCTGCCTGGGCTTTTGCACAGAAAAAATTAAATAAAGACGATGCCGGTGCACAGGAATTTGTTCGTCAATTATTTAAAAACGTTCCCGTACTCGACACAGGTGCACGCGGATCAACGACTACTTTCGTACAACGTGGAATCGGTGATGTATTAATTACCTGGGAAAACGAAGCTTTCCTCGCGGTAAACGAATTGGGTGAAGATGAAGTTGAAATTGTTGTACCCAGCTTATCTATCCTTGCAGAACCTTCTGTTGCCGTTGTTGAAGAAAATGCAAAACAAAATGGCACACTCGATGTCGCCACTGCTTACTTGCAATATCTCTACACCAAAGAAGGCCAAACTCTCGCCGCCAAACATTATTACCGCCCACGTGATGCAGAAGTCGCTGCACAATTTGCAAAAACATTTCCGAAATTGGATTTAGTCACTATCGATGATTTCGGTGGATGGGTAAAAGCACAGCCGTTTCATTTTGGTGATGGCGGGATTTTTGATCAGATTTATCAGTAGCTTTTGGCTCCTCCCTTTGAAACAAATTGCAGGAGCAATTTGCACAGCGAAGCTGCCCGAAGGGGAAACTACATGGATGTAGTTTATGAAAGGGAGGCGGGGGAGGGATTTAAGATGGTCAAATTTTTCTGAGATTTTAAATCCCCCCTGGCCCCCCCTTTTTCAAAGTGGGGAACGACTCCCTTTTTACTAAACAGGGAGATTAGGGGTGAACAAGTTTCCTGACCACAGGTACTCAATGAGAATTTTCATGAACGACACTGTTGCTGTAAAAACCAAAACACCCTGGGTAAAAAAATCTGTTCTACCCGGTTTTGGTTTATCACTTGGTTATGCCGCGTTTTATGCAAGCCTGATTGTCTTTATTCCACTCGCCGGATTGGTTTTAAAATCACTCGAATTAAGTTGGGAACAACTTTGGCAAGTGATTAGTAATCCGCGTTCGGTTGCCAGTTATCAATTAACCTTTGGATCAGCTTTGGTAGCGGCCAGTATTAATTTGGTATTCGGTTTAATTGTTGCCTGGGTATTAGTGCGTTACGAATTTTTTGGTAAGCGTGTGATTGATGCATTAGTGGATTTACCTTTTGCATTACCCACTGCGGTAGCCGGAATTGCACTCACCGCGCTTTACACCACCAAAGGTTGGGTCGGCCAATGGTTTTGGTTGGCCGATATTAAAATCGCTTACACCTGGTTAGGTGTCACAGTGGCACTCACGTTTATTGGATTACCGTTTGTGGTGCGCACAGTGCAACCTGTGTTGGCCGATTTGGAATCGGAAGTGGAAGAAGCCGCTGCGAGTTTAGGCGCATCTCGCTGGCAAACTTTTTTGCATGTAATTTTTCCTGCGGTATTACCTTCACTCTTAACCGGATTTGCCTTGGCGTTTGCACGTGCGATTGGTGAATACGGATCGGTGGTATTTATCAGCGGCAATATGCCTTACAAAACTGAAATCACTCCTTTATTAATCATGACCAAACTCGAACAATTTGATTACGCCGGTGCCGCTGCATTGGGTACGGTGATGTTGTTATTTTCGTTTGTGTTATTGCTTTTGATTAATTTGCTCCAGCATTGGAGCCAGAAGCGTACCGGAGGTTAATCATGGCAGGCGCTGTTTCGTCTTTATCGAATAAAAAAATCGGTTATCACAACAAAGCCACAACTGAATCTTTATGGGTTCGTATTACGCTTATCAGTATTGCCTTAACTTTTTTAGCTTTGTTTTTGGTATTGCCTTTAGTCGTCGTATTTAAAGAAGCCTTCACCAAGGGTCTGGGTGTTTATCTGGCGGCGGTAAGTGAACCGGCTGCTTTACATGCAATTAAATTAACGCTGATTGCTGCGGCTATCGCCGTGCCTTGTAATTTGGTTTTTGGATTAGCTGCTGCCTGGGCCATTGCGAAATTTGATTTTCGTGGCAAACAATTTGTGATCACCTTGATTGATTTACCGTTTGCGGTATCGCCGGTTATCGCGGGTTTGATTTATATGCTGCTATTTGGCAGACAAGGATTTTTTGGTGGTTGGCTAGGTGAACATGACGTACAAATTATGTTTGCAATCCCTGGCATAGTGCTCGCCACTATTTTTGTAACCTTTCCGTTTATTGCACGCGAATTAATTCCGCTGATGCAAGAACAAGGAAAGGAACAGGAAGAAGCGGCTATTACTTTAGGAGCGAGTGGTTGGAAAATGTTTTGGCGAGTCACTTTGCCTTCCGTCAAATGGGCGCTGCTCTACGGAATGATTTTGTGTAATGCCCGCGCTATGGGTGAGTTTGGTGCTGTGAGCGTGGTATCCGGAAAAATTCGCGAACAAACCAACACCCTGCCCTTACACATTGAAATTTTATACAACGAATATCAATTTGCAGCAGCCTTTGCGGTTGCATCACTGCTTGCGTTATTGGCATTGGTGACTTTGATATTAAAAAGTTTATTGGAATGGAAAGCGGCGCGTGAACATGAGTTGGCGGTGCGTGCGGCGAATTCGCAGTGATTCACCCCACCCTAGCCCTCCCCTTAGCAAGGGGAGGGAACAGATTTCGCTTCGTATCAAGATCAGAAGGGAGTCAAGTCGAGGTTAGGAGGGGGTCTTTTTTATTTCAAATTTTATTGTGAGAAAAAACATGAGCATTCAAGTCAGAAATTTACAAAAAAACTTCGGCAACTTTTTGGCATTACACAATGTGTCACTGGATTTTCCAACGGGTGAACTGGTTGCATTACTCGGCCCATCGGGTTGTGGCAAAACAACCTTGTTGCGCATTATCGCGGGGTTGGAAAATCCGGATTCCGGCAGCGTACATTTTCATGGCGAAGACGCCACTAACGTACATGTGCGTGAACGCAATGTCGGTTTTGTATTTCAGCATTACGCATTATTTAGACACATGACCGTATTTGACAATGTTGCTTTTGGTTTAAGTGTTAGACCCAAAGCTCCTCATTCAGAGAGAGGGCGCCCGAGCAAAGAAGCTATCGCCAAACGCGTGCATGAATTATTGCAACTGGTACAGCTTGATTGGCTGGCAGATCGTTATCCACATCAACTTTCCGGTGGACAACGTCAA
>CBFGPN010000020.1:0-33330 GCA_965650675.1 uncultured Cellvibrio sp. | reverse complement strand
GATAAAAGCTTGCCCTCACCCTAACCCTCTCCCAGAGGGAGAGGGAATCACTCCCTGATTAATTGACTACGAAGTGAATTCAGTTCCCTCTCCCTCTGGGAGAGGGCTAGGGTGAGGGCCAAATGCACAAAATCATCTACTACGTCCCCGAATCCCATCTCGACATAACCAAATCGGCTTTATTCTCCGCTGGTGCCGGTCGTTATAAAAATTACGATCAATGCTGCTGGCATATTCTCGGTCAAGGTCAGTTTCGTCCGCTTGATAATTCAAAACCTTTTGTTGGCGAATCCAACCAATTAACACAAATTGCTGAATATCGTGTTGAATTAATTTGTGAAGATGACAAACTTCAACAGGCGATAACCGCTTTACGAGCTGCGCATCCTTATGAAGAACCGGCGATTGATGTTTGGCGATTGGAAATAGTTTGATGAGTGAAGAATTATTTGCTCAATTAAAATTGCAACTGGATTCCCAAAAGGATCATCCCGATGCAGTTGCTGCGGTGTTGGTTCTGATTAGCCGTTCGGAAAGTCCTTCAATTTTGTATGGTCGGCGGGCGTTGCATTTGCGCACACATCCTGGTGAAATTTGTTTTCCCGGTGGGAAAAAAGAGGAATTTGACGAAAGTTTGTGGGCAACAGCCTTACGTGAGACGCAAGAAGAAATCGGCTTACCCGCCACGGAAATTGAATATATTGGCAGTTTGCAGCCTGCAGCAACAAGATCAGGTACCCATGTCATTCCATTTGTTGCCAGTTTTAATGCGGATTATCCAGTCGATCCATTTTTAGAAGAACTTGATTTGCTTTTTAATATCCCGATTATCGAATTTCGTAATGGATTGAAAATTGATGATGATCATTTTGAACATAACGGGCTTTCTTATTGTTTGCCTGTGTATCAATATAATCAGCATCGGATATGGGGTTTTACCGCCATGATTACTCAGCAGTTACTCAGGCATCTCAAGTTTTGATTTGTGCTCTGTGACTGAAGCAGCTATCTTTTCCATAATAAGTACTGACACCAAGGAGCCTGACCGCATGAGTCTGGATTACCAAAAAACATTAATTGAAGTCTTCAATACCGCCTGCGCAACTTATGCAACCAGCAAAGCGTTTACCTGCATGGAGCAGAGTTTGACTTATGGTGAGTTGGATCAGTTGACGGCTAAATTTGCGGCTTATCTACAAAAACAAACCGATTTGAAGCCCGGTGATCGAATTGCTGTTCAATTACCCAATGTCTTGCAGTATCCAGTTGCTGTGTTTGGGGCATTGCGTGCCGGTTTGATTGTGGTTAATACCAATCCCTTGTACACATCGAGTGAAATTAAACATCAGTTAAATGATTCAGGTGCTAAAGCTTTGGTGGTTTTAGCCAACATTGCCCGTAATGCTGCTGAAGTCATTGAAGAAACCCAGGTTAAGACTGTCATAGTGACTGAACTGGCCGATTTGCATTCACCCTTGAAGCGCATACTGATTAATTCAGTGGTCAAATATGTGAAAAAATTGGTGCCGGAGTTTGCATTTAAAAATTCCGTCAAATTTCGTGAGACATTAACTCTGTCGGAAAAAGATTTTTCACCTGTTTCCCGTGATCCTGAGGATATTGCGGTATTGCAATACACAGGCGGCACAACCGGTATAGCCAAAGGCGCTATGCTCAGCCATCGAAATCTGGTCGCAAATATGTTGCAAGTGAATGAGCATATGAAGAGCGTATTCCGGAAAAATCAGGAAACTTATATTGCCCCTCTTCCCTTGTATCACATTTATTCTTTTACTTTGCATTGCACGTCGGCAATTACTCTGGGCAATCATTCAATTCTGATTCCCAATCCGCGTGACATACCGACATTTGTGAAAACATTGCAAACAGTTCCTTTCAGTTTATTTGTAGGCTTGAATACTTTATTCAATGCGTTAATGCGCAATGAAGATTTTTTGAAACTTGATTTTTCCACACTGCGATTAACTTCATCCGGTGGCATGGCGTTAACTGTCGAGACCTATAAAAAATGGACTGCATTAACCGGCGCACCATTGGTGGAAGGTTATGGTCTGACAGAAACTTCACCGGTAGTCACTATCAATCCCTTTGATGCTCCCGTGCAGGGGACAGTGGGTATCACCATGGCGGAAACAGAATGCAAAGTGGTGGATGCCGATGGTAAAGAGTTGCCTGCCGGTGAAGCGGGAGAGCTGTGCATTCGTGGCCCGCAGGTGATGAAAGGTTACTGGCAACGACCTGAAGCAACGGCTGAAGTGATTGATGCGGATGGCTGGTTTTATTCAGGTGACATTGCCATTATCCAGGCGGACGGCTACATCAAAATTGTAGATCGCAAAAAAGACATGATTAATGTCAGCGGCTTCAAAGTTTTTCCAAATGAAGTGGAAGACGCTCTCTGCTGCCATCCTGATATTATCGAGGCTGCTGTCATCGGATTGCCCGATGGTGATGGCAGTGAAATGGTAAAAGCATTTGTGGTCTCAAAAAATTCTGAATTAACAGCGGATGATGTAAGACGTTATGCAAAAGGCGTATTAACTGCTTACAAAGTGCCAAAACAAGTTGAATTCAGAACGGATTTACCCAAAACCAATGTTGGCAAAATTTTGCGTCGTGAATTAAGAGATCAGGAATTGGGGAATAAAAACGCCACATAGTTATGTGGCGTTTTTATTAATTCTTAACCAATGCACCATCGTTTTTAAACGCATCCCATTCTTTTACCGGCACTCTCCAGTTCCCATAACGATAAGTTAAAAACTCATCCTCATCTTCCGGTATCCAATAATCTTTCTGATCGAACTGAATTTTTTTCAGTTGGGTGTGAAATTTTTTCGGCATGGCATTAACGGCAATGTGGTCGTGACCCAATACCCAGAATACTTGATCATCTTTGCTAAATCGCACAAAGATATCGAGCAGTTCATCGCCTTTGAATAAAAAATATTTTCTTGTCCAAACTTTAATTAATCGAATTTTATCTTTTTTAATGTGACCTATATCGTTAGATAATTTTCGTGTTCGAATGCGGTATTTAAAGAAAGATAAACTTTTTAATAATTTCAGTATGGGTTCAACTGCCCCTTCATCAACTGCAATATCCATATCAGTATCCCAGGGGAGTAATCTGTTTTCACGGATAACACCAAGAGCGGTGCCGCCATCGAGTGCGTATGGAATTTGGTGTTGATCAAAAAGGGATGTGACCTCATGCAGCATTGCAAGGGATTTGGTTAAATTAATTCCAACCAGAGGTTTTGTGCCAGCCATATCAAAGACCTGTTAATAGACTGCGGGCATTTTAGCTTGACTGATCAATAACAACAGCAGGTTTTTGTGAATTAATTGCCGGAAGGCTGAATTCCAACTAGTATTCATCTTTGCAATTGAGAGCAATATCTCATTCTTCATTTTCTATCATCAACCAGGGAGTTCATTATGTTCGAGATTTTTGACGCTACTGTAATAGTGATTGCAGTGTTTGCGATTTTTATGGTGATGAAAATTGTTAAAAATGTTCCGCAGGGACAAAACTGGACAGTGGAAAGATTTGGTCGATTCACACGTTTATTACACCCGGGTTTTAATGTGATTGTTCCTTTTGTGGACAGTATTGGGCGTAAAGTCATAGTGATGGAACAGGTTCTTGATATTCATCCGCAGGAAGTGATCAGTGCTGACAATGCGATGGTGACGGCAGATGCGGTGTGTTTTTATCAGGTTATTGATGCAGCCAAGGCTTCTTATCAAGTCAATAATCTTCAACAGGCTATGCAAAATTTGGTGATGACCAATATTCGTGCCGTAGTAGGTTCAATGGAATTGGATTCGATGCTATCCAAACGTGATGCAATTAACACTAATTTATTATTGAAAGTGGATGAAGCAACATCACCCTGGGGTGTAAAAGTGACGCGTATTGAAATTAAAGACATTACGCCACCGCGTGATTTGGTTGATGCCATGGCCAACCAAATGAAAGCTGAGCGGGAAAAGCGTGCACAAATTTTGCGCGCAGAAGGTGAAAGAGAAGCAGCGATTAAAGTTGCTGAAGGTGAAAAACGCGCGCAAATTCTTAAAGCTGAAGGTTTACGGGAATCAGCATTCCTGGAAGCAGAAGCCCGCGAACGTGAAGCGCAGGCAGAAGGTAAAGCAACACAATTTGTCAGCGATGCTATTGCAGCCGGTAACCCACAAGCCATTAATTATTTTGTTGCACAAAAATATGTCGAAGCCTTGGGTAAGTTGGCCTCATCGGAAAATGCCAAGGTCATTATGATGCCGCTCGATGCATCCAGTGTGATAGGTTCAATTGGTGGTATTAATGAATTGATTCAATCTGCTATTGATAAAAAATCCTGAGGAGCGTCCTATGGAATTCTTGCAAAACTTGCAGCCTTGGCATTGGTTATGTTTTGGCATTTTTATTTTGTTGGGAGAATTGTTGGGCGCAAGTGGTTTTTTACTTGGCATAGGTGTATCTGCATTTGTAGTGGCCTTGCTAACCTTTTTAATTCCTGATTTGGTCTGGTATTGGCAATTTTTAATTTTCGGTTTGCTTTCGGTATTGTTCACATTGATCTATTGGAAACGATTCAAACATTTTAATGAGAAAACAGAGCAGCCTTTGTTGAATGATCGAATTCAAAATTTAATCGGGCGTCAAGTGGCATTGATTAAAGCGGTAGAAAATGGTCAGGGAAAAGTGCAAATTGAAGATGCTTTGTGGAGTGTCAGTTTTGCGCACAATCTGCCGATTGGCACTATAGTGAAGATAACGGGCGCTGAGGGTATGGTACTTTTGGTAGAGCCAGTGAGTACGCAAGTCGAGTAAAACAATGGCAGAAAAACGAGCATTAATATTATCCGGGGGTGGAGCGCGCGCTGCTTATCAGGTCGGTGTATTACAGGCAGTGGCTGATATATTGCCGGATTCAATTTCGCATCCATTTCCGATTATTTGTGGTACTTCTGCAGGTGCAATTAATGCAGTTGCACTTGCCGCACATCCGGGTAGTTTCAAACAATCCGTAAACGCACTTGCAAAAATGTGGAGTGAATTGACAATTGGACAAGTTTATTTCCATGAATGGTCTGATTTGTTAAAAAGCATATTATTTTTGGGTTTTTCACTGTTTAACCAAGGGGTCGGACGTAGACGCCCTTTGTCATTGCTGGATAACGCTCCTTTGTGGGAATTATTGGGCAGTAAAATTCGCTTCGAAAATATTGATCAGAATATCAAGCAGGGAAATTTATTTGCGGTGGCAATTTCAGCAATGGGATACACCTCGGGTCGCACTGTGAGTTTTTATCAGGGGCATCCTGATATTCCTGCCTGGAATCGTTATCGTCGTGGTGGTATTCCGACGTCATTGCGTCTGGAACATTTATTGGCATCTTCTGCCATTCCAACTATTTTTCCATCTGTTCGTATCGACCGTGAATTTTTTGGTGATGGTGCCTTACGTCAATTGGCGCCTATCAGCCCGGCAATACATTTGGGCGCCGATGCATTGTTTGTAATAGGTGTGAGCGGAAACAGATCGGCAGCAAAAGCCGATAGAAGGATGGCCTTCAAACATTCACCATCAATGGGACAAATCGTTGGGCATTTACTGAATAGCGCATTTGTCGATTCATTGGAAGGTGATTTGGAACACCTTGAGCGTATGAATGAATTAATTCGCCTGGTTCCTGAAGAAATCCGTGTTGCTGCCAATCTGCATTTGCGCGCAGTGAATAATATGGTGATTTCACCATCCAGCCCATTGGATGTGATTGCAGGCCGCAATATTCGGTATTTGCCAAAAAGTTTACGTTTTTTTCTGCGCGCTATAGGTGCTACTGCAAAAGGTGGTGGAGCAACTGCTGCCAGTTATTTATTCTTTTCGAATGAATTTATTTCAGAATTGATGGAACTTGGCAAACGCGACACTTATGAAGACGCCGATGCTGTCAGAAAATTTTTTGTATGTGAGTAGCATTGTAAAAATTGGAAAGTATTATCCAATATAGCGCGATCTTTTAGCCGGTTTCATTTTTTCCAGATCTGCCATAAACAGTCCGTCAAGGCAGTTGCCGAATTCGGAATCAACACTGAATCCTAATAACTTGTATCCATCTTCTTCATAAAGTGCAGCATATTGTTTAAACAATACTGGAATTTTATGGCCGTGTTGCTGAAATAATTCTTGTAATAGAGTAAATCCCTGATCTCGATCCAATTTGTTAAACTGATGGCGAAATTCAATTAATTGGTCTTCCGTGATTTCATGCGGGTGTTTACCTTCGGCAAGATATTCCGTGTGGGCGTAATAGGTTTGATAATAAAAAACCAACAAATCGCGTAAATATTTTGAATACTGTGCGCTCATGCTGACAGGGCCAAAAACATATCTTACTTGCGGATGGTGTTGTAAATAAGCGCCGAGGCCTTGCCATAAATAATCAAGGCTGGCTTTGCCCCAATAGTCAGGGTGTACAAAACTTCTGCCCAATTCCAATCCATCTTTTAGGTAGGGCATTATGTCTGGATGTAAATTAAATAATTCGGATGTATAAAGTGATGTTGTATTTTGGTCTGAGGCTAATTGATAAGCTTCACCCAGTCGATAAGCACCGGCAATACATAATGCATTTTCATCCCACAGCACCAGATGGCGATAATAATGATCGTATTTGTCGAGATCACGTCGGGCACCGGTTCCTTCACCTACCAAGCGAAAAGTAAATTCACGCAAACGGCCGATTTCACGCAAGATACAAGGGTGTTTTTCGTAATCGCATAAATAAATTTTATGATTGTCACGAGTACTGCCAATCAGTTGTGCGGTATTGAATTCTTGCCGAAGCAGGGCAAGATCTTCAGGATGGGCAATTGTTTTTTCGGTAACAAAAATGGCATTTTTTCCTTTGCCTATTTTGTAGAGATGTTTTTTTAAACGTTTGATCAGAAATTTGTCAGCGAGGTGTTCTGATTCCAGGGCGTGATGTGGAATCATTTCACCAACGCGAAATTTGATTTCCACAGAATGCTTGTTGAACATTTCCTGAGCCAACAATGCTGTTGCCAAGGGTTTAAATAGCATTGATGCGCCATAAAACAACCAGGAATTTTTTGCACTGACAAATACCGGTAATAATGGCGATTGGGTTTTACGGGCAAAATGCAAAAATCCTGCGTGCCATTTGCCATCGCGTATACCATTGGGTCTTGCTCTGGATACTTCACCGGCTGGAAAAATAATGATGGCCTCATCATTATTTAATGCTTGTAATATGGTTTTATAACTCTGTTTATAAGTACTGTGTGTCATGTTATCCAATGGCAATAACAATTCATGCAGTGCTTCAAACGCCATCAGCATATCGTTGGCAACAATCTTGACATCACGCCTGACTTCACTGACCAGTCGCAATAATGCCAGCCCATCCAATGAACCTATAGGGTGATTGGCAATAATCACGACTCGCCCTTGCGCAGGAATATTATTGCGTTCGCGTTGCGATACGCTGTAACTGAAATTGAAATAATCGAAAATGCGATCAATAAAATCAAAACCGCGATTACCTTTATGCTCTCTCAGGAATGCATTGATTTCACTTTCACGTGTCAGCTTTCGCAAAATGCTGAGTGCAGAATGACGAATAATAGGTAATTGCTGGTTAAAGTTAGGAAATTTGGACTGGATGGATTGTTCTATGTTGAGCATATAAAACGCCTTTGTTCAGATGTAACAAAGGCTAGTGGAGATCTGTGACACTAATGTGAAAAAATGATGACGGAATTATTTCTCAAGTATGCCAATAAGCTGCGCTTCCTGATTATCCAACAGACCCTGATAGGGTTCTTTGATGGCAATTAATTTTCCACTGTCAGGAAGCAAATCAAGGCGTTCTTGTAATTCGTTATCGATTAAGTGCTGGCTAATTAAAATTTCACCTTTGTCGGGTTTTAAGTAGTTATTGTTTTGCACCACAAAATCTTTTAATAAAGACTTGCTATCGTTAACCGGGCCTGATAATTCGTGAATAGCTGCCGCCAGATGTAATCTCGGGCTTTGGCTTTTTTGAGTCAAATTGGAAATGAGTTGCGCAACACATGCAGCACGAAAACAACATTCCTGAAAGTTGTCGCCAGTAAAGTCGATCAATAAAGTTTCACCGGATAACATTTGACGCTGGCCGGAATACAAATTTAAAACACTCTGCAGTTGTTTATCAAAACGCCGCAAAATACTGGCAAAAATTTCGCTGTTAAGTTGTTGGTAGAGTTTATTTAAATTGGTGATTTCAACACTCAACCTGACAGATACCTGTGTTGGTGATTCCGGTTCAGCTTCCGCGATGTCGGCTATACTGGGTATTTTTTCCACGACAGCTGTCACTATAGCGCTTGCACTGGGCATTTTTTCTTTTAATTGTCGCCACCATTGTCTTTGAATGGACCAACCCAAAATTCCCAGGGCAGTAAACACAGAACTGATCCATATCATAAAAAAAAGATAATCACGTTCAGTGTGATTGGGCAAATCCAGAGTGACCGAAAGTGTACCCACAAGATTATTGTGCAAGGCAATTGGTGCAGAATATTGGTGGCGTTTACCTTCAATGATCTGATTGGGTTTGAAACCACTTTGCACCAGTAATTTGTTTTCAACATTGTGAATGCTTGCGCCTATTACGCCGGGATATTGATTCAATTCAAGTAATATGGATTGCAAGCTGACCATGTCCTGTTCCATGGTCGGCGTTACTGCCTGACGTGCGCCACTGTTAGCGAGAAGTTGACCGTAATTGTGCCTTTGCTCTTGTTGATTTTTTTCAACGTTAATCCAATAAGACCAGGCACCGATTATCCCCAGGATAATGATCAATAAACTGCACAGGGTCAGCTGTGGATAATCCCGAAAACTTTTTATTACACTCATGTGCGAAAATTCCAGATAACAAATTGCACACATTTTAGCGGATCAACTCACTAACTGCTCGATCCATGATGAAACTTTTCCCCAGCCTGTTAGAATGCGGCCTGATTTTCAGGCCAGTTTTCGGGATATTCTTGTGAGTGAAATTTTATTAATTAATGCATCCGGCCAGGATAAACCGGGAGTCACCCATGCGATAACACGGGTTCTGGCTCAATACAACGCGCGGGTATTGGATATAGGGCAAGCCGTTATTCATGACACTCTGGCCCTGGGGTTATTAGTGGAGCTGCGTGTTTCACCTGAAGAAAAAACACGGTTGATCAAGACTATTTCCGATGCGACTGATGCGTTGGCAATCAAGGTAGGTTTTCAAACGGTGGATGAGCAGGATTATTCTCATTGGGTGGATCAACAAGGCAAGGTTCGCCACATAGTGACCTTGTTATCCCGCCATATTAATGCCGATATGATTGCTGAACTCACGGCGATTACTTCAAAACAAGGCCTGAATATTGACAGTATCAATCGCTTGTCCGGTCGTTTATCCCTGGCTGAATTAGCAACCGGCGACACCCAACAATCCACTGCGTGCATTGAATTTTCGATGCGTGGCACACCGCAGGACCTCTCTGCATTACGTCGTGATTTTATGGATTTGTCGGCGCGCTTGAATATTGATGTCGCCTTCCAGCGCGATACAGTTTATCGACGCAATCGTCGTCTGGTGTGTTTTGATATGGATTCCACACTCATTGAAGCTGAAGTGATTGATGAATTGGCGAAGGCAGCAGGTGTTGGTCAGCAGGTATCTGAAATTACCGAAGCGGCTATGCGTGGCGAATTGGATTTCAAACAAAGTTTTGCCAGACGCATGGCTTTATTGAAGGGGCTTGATGAATCAGTGCTGGCAGATATTGCATCGGATTTACGCATTACCGAGGGCGCAGAAAAACTGATCTCATCGTTAAAAAAATTGGGCTATAAAACTGCGATTCTTTCCGGTGGGTTTAATTACTTCGGCCGTTATCTGCAACAGAAATTGGGTATTGATTATGTCTATGCCAATGAATTGCATATAGTCGATGGCAAGGTCACCGGTGAGGTAAAAGGAAATGTGGTTGATGGGCAACGTAAAGCAGAACTTCTGACAATGCTGGCTCAACAGGAAGGCATTGCGTTGGAGCAAGTCATCGCCGTCGGCGATGGTGCCAATGATCTACCCATGTTGAGTGTTGCAGGATTGGGCGTCGCTTTTCGCGCAAAACCCTTGGTCAAGGCATCAGCAGAACATGCCATTTCCAATTTGGGATTGGATGCAATTTTGTATTTATTGGGGTTCAGGGAAAGGGATAAGTTGAGTTGACCAAATGAGTCAGATTTTTTGCAAAACAAAAACGGCGCCTTCAAGCGCCGTTTTTGTTGGTGGGTAAGAATTACCACTCACAACCCATAGCCTGCATTGCGGCTTTTGCATTTTCTGTTGCAGAGGTACAGCTTTGAGCCATAGCTGCTTTACCTTCTTCAGGTACTTGTTTCCAGCTATCAACCATTTGGTCAAGGCCTTGTTGATAGGCAGCGCGGCTTTCTTCAGGTACTTTTTCGATACAAGCTTTGTATTTGGCGATGTAAGTGTCACATTCTGCAATACCAACGCTGTAATCAGTTGCTGCTGGAGTTTCAACAGCAGCAGGTGCTTCTGCAGCAGGAGCAGGCTCTGCAGGTGCTGCAGTTTCTGCGGCAGGCGCTGCAGCTTCAGCAGGTGCTTCAGCTTTTTTTTCACAGCCGGTAATGAGTACGCCAGAAAGAATCAACAGTGCAAGGTGTTTATACATTTTGAAGGCCCTTAGTTTTGATTAAAGTTGTTTTAGTCCAATCCGAATACACAGAGAACTTGGAATTGAGACCCGGGTTTAGTCATTCCTAATCCACAAGTCGGCCCCGATTATAAAGAACCTTTTGTTTTAGGGATATGAACCTGTTAAGAATTATGGGTAAGAAATTAGACGAAATGTTTACCTTGCCCGGTTGCCGATAATGCTCATATGATTCGGATCTCTGTCTGCTGGCTTTATTAGAGTCCCATTAATGAATTATAAAAATATTTGCAGGTTTCTCGTTGGTTCAGCTTTGTGTTTTATTTCAACAGCCTGGGCTTCTACAGATAATCCAACTTATCAATGGAAAACAGTTGCAATGGGTGGGGGTGGTTTTGTTTCCGCAATAATTCCCTCGAAAAACGAGCAGGGTTTGGTTTATGCACGTACGGATGTTGGCGGAGCCTATCGCTGGGATAAACATCAGTCACAATGGATTCCCCTGCTGGATTGGGTGTCGGATCAAGAAACGGGAATTCTGGGGGTGGAATCGCTTGCGTTGGATCCACAAATCGCATCGCGTGTATACATGCTTGCAGGCATCAGTTATTTCAATGGCGGTAAAACTTACCTGCTGCGATCCAATGATTACGGTAAAACTTTTTCAATCACAGATGTCACCCGGCAGTTCAAGGCACACGCCAATGGTATGGGGCGACAAACAGGTGAAAAATTACAGGTTGATCCAGTCAACTCCAATTTGCTGTATGTGGGCACACGTTGGAATGGATTATTTAAAAGTACAGATGCAGGCGCTAGTTGGATGCACCTGAACTCACTTAAAGTCAGTAGCACACCCAATGAAAATGGCATCAGTTTTGTGCTGATTGACTCCAGAACAGCATTGAAAGGTGTATCGCAAAGATTATTTATTGGTGTTTCACGATTTCCTTCTATGGGTGCAAACCTTTATCGCAGTGATGACGCGGGTGAAAATTTCATTGCAGTTGAAGGTGGCCCCGCGAATTTGATGCCTCAGCGTGCAGCAATATCCGGTGATAATGTGTATATCACTTATGCAAACGGCGCTGGGCCACATGCTCATTGGGCACAAGCTGAACCTATGGATAAAGGTCAGTTATGGAAATTCAATATCAACACAGGTACCTGGATCAATGTAACTCCGAAAGGTTTTACCCGCTCTCTGGCAGGTATCAGTGTAGATCCCCGGAATCCACAACGTCTGATTCTGTCCTCGGTTAATACCTATCTGCCACAAGGTGATGCCTGGGGAGACAAGCTGTTTATTACAACCAACGGAGGTGATTCATGGACGGATATTCTTGCTCGTGGTTTTACCAAAAATAACCGGGGTGTCAGCTGGATTAACGGCCATTCCATTCATTGGGCAGGTTCTTTCGAGTTCGACCCTTTTGATAGTAAACGTGCCTGGGTGACATCGGGTAACGGTATTTTTAAAACTGACAACATAGATGCAACACCAGGTCTCTGGAGTTTTGATGTGAAGGGCATAGAAGAAACGGTGCCTCTGAATATGCTTAGCCTTCCCGATAGTCCCTTATGGACAGTCATTGCGGACTACGATGGATTTCGCCATACCAATCCTTCCGAATACGCCCCAATCCATTCGCCCCGAATGGGAACTACTACGGGTTTGGCGGTTGCAGCAGGTATGACCAACAGGGTCGCTCGTTCAGGTGGAGGTGATACGCCTGCCATTTATGTTTCATCTGATTCAGGTGCAACCTGGACAAAAACCCGGTCAATCAATGGGCAAAATGGACAATTGGCATTTTCTGCAGATGGCGAGGTGTTACTGCATAGTCCTGAACGTTCAACAACCAGTTATCGCTCCAATAATCTCGGGCGTAGCTGGTCCAGAATTGATGGTTTGAATGTGGCCAATGCACGTATTTTGGCGGATCCGGCTAACTCAAAAATATTTTATGCGCTGGATAACAAAACCATGATGGTTAGCAATGATGCCGGGATTTCTTTCTCTGCTGCCGGGGTTTTGGGTGCATCAGGGTCAAAGCTGATTGCGGTTGTTCCCGGGCATGAAGGTCATATGTGGGTTGCACTTAATGCGGGCGGTCTTGCCCGTTCAACAGATGCGGGTAAATCATTCGTCAATTTAAGCAATGTGATGGATGCTGCCGCTGTTGGTTTGGGTAAGTCAGCTCCCAATACAGATTATCCGACGATATATATCTGGGGAACAATTAAAGGAGTGCGTGGGGTTTTTCGTTCTACCGATGAAGGCGCTCATTGGATTCGAATTAATGATGATGATCACGAATATGGTGGCCCGGGTAATGGCCAGTTTATTGTGGGTGATATGAATGTATTTGGTCGTGTCTTTATGAGCACCGCAGGCAGGGGCGTTGTTTATGGTGAGCCGGTTGAATAGGTTTTGGTTTTTACCTTAAATAAAATACGTTCTGCATCATCAATTAAAAAAGTGGCACCCAGCTTGAAACTGCCATTACCGATCAATGGTGTCGCCTCTTTCTGCAAATGAAAAACCTGGCTGCTGCCAAATTGAACAAATGTGCCATTGCGACTGGAATCTTTTAATACAAATTTGTCACCCTGAAATTCGATGACACAATGATTGCGAGAAGCGAACTCGCAGTTAACGGAAAGCCCTGCCTGATTATTTTGTCGCCCCAAATGAAAGGGAGTTTGCTCAGGTAAAATAACTACAGGTTTGTTGTTGTAAAAAAGTTCCAGAACTGAACTTTCCTGAACGGCATGATTAAAAGAAGTGTTGAGCGATGTAAGTTCCATTGGGCACTGTCTCCGGCAATTCACAAAAAAGAACTTTGCATTAAATGAATTATATTTTCAACCTCGGTTTATGCCGAGGTGAATCAATGCGTCAATTCAGTGAAAGGGTGGATCAAGTGTATGGTCTGCAATCAGCATCGGTCAGATTTTGCGCCGGATTGGTTGTGTAAAAAAAACAACCAATCCGGAAACGAAATAATCAGACATCAAAATATCAAGCAACTTTGACAGTAGAATCACTTTTGCTATTAATGGCAGTTACAGGCCTTTCAGACTTTTTTGCGTTAATGGGCTCCACTTTTTTTTGTTTTTCATAAAGGAAGCGCAATACCGAAGAACGGTAGTGGTTGTATTCTGCGTCGTCTGCAAGCTCGAGGCGATTACGGGGTTTGGGTAATTTTACATCAAGAATTTCACCGATGGTCGCAGACGGCCCGTTAGTCATCATCACAATTCGATCTGATAACAACACTGCCTCATCAACATCGTGGGTGATCATGATCACGGTATTGCCCAGTTGGTATTGAATTTCCATCAAAGAATCTTGTAAATGCGCGCGCGTTAATGCATCCAGTGCGCCGAAGGGTTCATCCATCAGCAACACTTGTGGTTCCATCGCCAAAGCGCGTGCAATACCCACACGTTGTTTCATGCCGCCTGAAAGTTCATCAGGGCGTTTGTGAATGGCGTGCGACATGTGTACCAATTCCAGATTGTGTTCAATCCATTGTTTCATTTCTGCTTTGGATTTTTTGCCTTTAAATACTTGCTTGACGCCCAGCTCGACATTTTCGTAAGCAGTTAACCAGGGCAATAATGAATGGTTTTGAAATACTACTGCGCGCTCCGGGCCGGGTTCATTCACTTCCCGGCCATTTAACATGACGCCACCCGTAGTAGCTTGATAAAGCCCGGCCACAATATTTAATACAGTTGACTTGCCACAACCCGAGTGGCCTATCAGCGATACAAATTCCCCTTTTTGAATTTTTAAATCAACATTTTGCAATGCACAAAAAGGACCTTTTGGTGTAGGAAATTCAATTCCAACTTTGCTGAGTTCCAAATGAATATTGTTCATAATTCAATCCTCAATATAATTTCGTATGACTTAACGAACGACAGCAGATTTATCCCAGTTAACCCAGGTTTGTAAGATCAGAATAGTGCGGTCCAGTAGAAAACCAATTCCGCCAATAACCAATATTGCCAAACAAATTCTGCTTAATGATTCGGATGATCCATTCTGAAATTCATCCCAAACAAATTTTCCAAGACCAGGGTTTTGCGACAGCATTTCGGCTGCAATCAACACCATCCAGGCGATGCCCAATGAAATGCGTAAGCCGGTAAACATCATCGGAATTGCAGAAGGTAAGACAATTTTGCGAACGTGAGTGAACCAACCCAAACGCAATACGCGGCTGACGTTGATTAAATCTTTGCTGACACCGGCAACACCCACAGCAGTGTTAATCATGGTGGGCCACAAGCAGCAAAGACTCACGGTAAATAATGAAATGATGTAAGACTTGGAAAACATCGGCGAATCAGAAACGTATACTGCACTGACAACCAGAGTGACCAATGGCAACCAGGCCAACGGCGATACGGGTTTAAACAATTGAATAAGTGGATTGATTGCCTGATAAAGTGTTTGACTCAAGCCAATCATGATGCCAACGGGAATGGCGATAATAGTTGCCATTAAAAAACCGGATAAAACGGTTATCAGACTGGTTTCAATTTTGTTAAAAAATGTAGGTCTGCCGCTGAATTCACGTTCAATAATTTGTGCATCAGGATTTTGCGCCAGCATTTCCTGATTGCGCTTTTCCTGGCGTTCATAAAATTGCGCTTCGCGCGCTTTTTCCGATTTATATTCATCAACCAGATTGCCCCATTGAGCAAATACTTCTGTTGGTTGCGGAAAATTTCCTAATGATGTTTTGATGTTGGGTGCTGCTATGTGCCAAATCAGTAAGAATACTAATACGCCCACGAATGGCATTAATATTGACATCACAATACTACGCAATTTGGCGGGTGTAATTTTTTCCATTTTTATAAAATTTGAACCTGTTAAGACGCTACTCATAATTTTCCCCGGTATCACCGTAGGGTGGGCATAAAGCGAAGCGTGCCCACCTAACTCTATTCAGCGTGGGCACGCTTCGCTTTATGCCCACCTGTGTAATGCTTTACAGTTTTTCGTCGCCTTTCAAACCGATTTTGAATTGATTGATATAGTCATTCGGTTTGCTTGCGTCGAACATCATGCCGTCGATGAATTTAATTTCTGTAGACTTTCTTATTCCCGCTTTGGTTTTAAAGTCAGGGAAATCAGATGCACCCATTTTGCCTTCAGCAATTAATTCGGCAGCAGCTCGTTCATAAATTTCAGGCAAAAATATTTTTGCAGCAGTTTCCTGATACCAGGAGTCAGGTTTGCCTTCTGGAATTTGTCCCCAGCGACGCATTTGCGTTAAATACCAAACCGCATCACTTTGGTGTGGATAAGTTGCTGCGTAACGGAAGAAAACATTAAAGTCGGGAGATTTGCGTAAATCACCACGGTCATACTCAAATACACCGGTCATTGAGTTGGCAATGACTTTGTAATCAGCGCCGACATAGTGAGATGCAGAAATCATTTTTGCAGCAGCAGAACGATTGGCGTTGTTGTTTTCATCCAGCCATTTACCTGCACGAATTAATGCCTTAACAACTCGAATGTGAGTGTTTGGATTTTTGTCAGCCCAGGTTTTGGTAACGCCAAATACTTTCTCAGTCATATTGCTGTGAATATCGTAATTGGTTACGACTGGTACGCCTATGCCACGGAATACAGCTTGCTGATTCCATGGTTCACCCACCATATAACCTTTAATAGTTCCTGCTTCCAAAGTTGCTGGCATTTGTGGTGGAGGCGTTACAGATAAAAGTACATCTGAATTGATTTGGCCGGTGATGTCTCCTTTCAGCGGAGAGTAAAAACCAGGATGAATTCCTGCAGACGCCAACCAGTAACGAATCTCATAGTTGTGAGTGGAAACGGGAAATACCATACCCATTGGAAATGGTTGACCTGCCTCTTTTGCCGCAGTTACTACAGGCTTCAATGCATCAGCTTTAATTGGATGAACCGGTTTTCCATTGGCATCAAGGGGAATATTTTTTTTCATTTTCTTCCAGACATCGTTGGCAACTGTCAAACCGTTACCATTTAAATCCAATGCAAAAGCGGTAACAACATGAGCGTTTGTTCCGAAGCCTATGGTGGCACCAATGGGTTGTCCTGCCAGCATATGTGCGCCATCAAGTTCACCGGTAATGACACGATCAAGAATAACTTTCCAGTTGGCTTGTGCTTCCAATTCAACATTCAAACCTTCATCGTCAAAATATCCATTTTCATAAGCAACAGCTAAAGGAACCATGTCGGTTAATTTAATAAAACCAAATTTCAAATCAGTTTTTTCTGCCGGACCAACTTCAGCAAACGAAAATTGGGTGATGCCCAAACAGGCGGAAAATGAAAATGTCACCAGTGCTAATTTTTTTAGTAGCCCTTTGAAATTTCTGTGGCTATTGAGTACAGCTTTCATGGAATTGACTCCTGTAATGAATTTTTAGGTGCAATAAAATTTTTAAAATTTAATTTATGCGATCGACAGAGGAGACTATTCAAGCCTTGTGCCAATTTCTTGAAAATGAATCAATTGCCCTTTTGCGGTGCGCAAAAAAAATAAAATTTGAATTTGTGCACTGTGCTATGTCGTTAACAAAAAGAAAAAGAGGCGAAACTGAGATGGATAACTTTGAATGCAAAATTCAAAGACAGGGTTTGTGCACTTATTTCAGGCATAAGTAATGCCTCGAAGCAGCAAAATGTGCAAATCGGCCCCAATCGGAATTGGGGTCATAACCCCCTGGGGGGCTGGTTATCTTGTAGAGAGTAGCGGGTTTTCGGCGGTTGCTCTGCCGAGGACATGTGTGTAGAATTCCGCCTCCCTCAAATTGAGGGATCTATATCCACATCCATCCCAGGCAGGAATAACATGAAGACATACGTTGCCAAACCAGAAGCCATAGTGCATGACTGGTACATAGTGGATGCGGCCAATAAAACCCTTGGTCGTTTATCTGCTGAAATCGCCTCGCGCTTGCGCGGCAAACACAAGCCCGAATTCACCCCGCACGTTGATACAGGCGATTTCATCGTCGTGATCAATGCTGCTCAAGTGCGTGTAACCGGTCGTAAAGCCACAGACAAACTTTATTACCATCACACCAATCACCCTGGTGGTATCAAGTCCATCAGCTTTGACAAGCTGATCCAAAAGGCGCCAGAGCGCACTATCCAGACTGCGGTCAAGGGTATGTTGCCAAAAGGTCCATTGGGTCGCGCTATGTTCAGAAAGCTGAAAGTTTACGGCGGAAGCGAACATCCACACACTGCACAACAACCTAAAGTGCTGGATATATAAGGGGATAAACCATGTCAGCAACTCAATACTACGGTACAGGCCGTCGTAAAACCTCAACAGCTCGTGTGTTTATTACTCAAGGTACTGGCAAAATCAGTATTAATGATCGCACTATCGAAGAATACTTTGGTCGTCCGGTGGCGCGAATGGTTGTAATGCAGCCATTGGAGCTGGTCGATATGGTTGGCAAGTTCGATGTAACCGTCACTGTTAGTGGTGGTGGTAGTTTCGGACAAGCAGGTGCTATTCGTCACGGTTTGACCCGTGCATTGATGGAATACGATGAGGCACTTCGTTCTGATTTGCGTAAAGCCGGTTATGTGACTCGCGATTCCCGTGAAGTTGAACGTAAGAAGGTTGGCTTGCGTAAAGCACGTAAGAGACCACAATACTCCAAACGTTAATTGCCATTTGTGTGGATTTATTGTTCACCATTTGATGATTGTCAAAAACGCTCAAGACTTTTCTGGCTTGGGCGTTTTTTTATGTCTAAAATTTTACGCTTGTAATCCATCTTATTACTGTGGTTATTCTTGTAAGCGAGGCTTGAATTCTTTAACATTGCCCGCCTTTTGTGGACTCACCAAAACATTATTTATCTCGATTGTCAGGGATTAAAACGACAATCGACATTCCAGCTTTTCAAGCTCTTGGGGGAGAATCGTCATGAGTAATGACGCTGTTAATAAAACCCGCCGCAATCTCATTATCGGCACGTCAGTTGTCGGTGCTGTAGGTGTAGTGGGTGCTGCTGTTCCATTCGTAGGGTCATGGTACCCAAGCGCCAAAGCCAAGGCTGCCGGTGCTCCAGTCAAAGTTAATGTGAGTAAGATTGAACCAGGTGGAATGATCACTGTTGAGTGGCGTGGTAAACCGGTTTATATCGTTCGCCGCACTCAGGCTGCTATCGATGGTTTGAAAACGGTAGAAGAGATGCTGAGTGATATCCAATCAGACAGGTCTGTTCAGCCTGCGTATGCAAAGAATCCCGAGAGAGCGGTTAACAAGGAGTTTGCAATCCTTTTAGGTGTTTGTACGCATTTGGGTTGTGCTCCAATGTTTCGCCCTGATGTGGGTGCAGCGGATTTGGGCGGTGACAAGTGGCAGGGTGGTTTCTTTTGCCCTTGTCATGGATCCAAATATGATCTGGCCGGCCGGGTCTACAAAAGTATGCCTGCACCAATAAATTTGGAGATTCCTCCTCATAAATACGAGAGTGAGTTTTTAGTTGTTATAGGTGAGGAGCAAGGGGCTTAATATGAATTGGTTAGTAGGTTTGTGGCAGTGGATTGATGACCGTCTCCCTGTTCAACGTGCCTGGGATACCCATATGGGTAAGTACTATGCACCCAAAAATTTCAATTTCTGGTATTTCTTCGGGGTTTTGTCTCTTCTTGTTTTGGTCAACCAATTAGTAACAGGTATTTGGTTGACTATGTTCTACACACCGACAGCAGAAGAGGCTTTCAAGTCGGTTGAATACATTATGCGGGACGTTCCTTACGGTTATATCCTGCGATACATGCATGGGGTTGGTGCTTCTGCGTTCTTTGTTGTGGTTTATCTGCACATGTTTCGCGGGATGATGTACGGTTCCTACAAAAAACCACGCGAGTTGGTGTGGATTTTCGGCATGTTTATTTATCTGGCACTGATGGCTGAAGCCTTTATGGGGTATGTATTACCTTGGGGGCAAATGTCTTATTGGGGTGCACAGGTAATTGTCTCTTTATTTGGTGCCATTCCTGGTATAGGCGACGCCCTGGTCGAGTGGATACGCGGCGATTACCTGATTTCCGGTGCAACATTAAATCGTTTCTTTGCGTTGCATGTGGTCGCACTACCAATTGTATTGCTGGCTTTGGTTGTCTTTCACATCCTGGCCTTGCATGAAGTGGGCTCCAATAACCCCGATGGTGTTGAGATTAAAAAGAACAAAGATGCCAATGGTGTCCCCCTTGATGGTGTGCCCTTTCATCCTTACTACACAGTTCATGATTTGATAGGCATTTGTTGTTTCCTGTTTATTTTCTGTTATGTGATTTTCTTTACGCCGGAAATGGGCGGATACTTCCTTGAATTAGCTAACTTTGAAGAAGCCAATAACCTTAAAACGCCAACCCACATTGCACCCGTCTGGTATTTCACTCCCTACTATGCAGTGTTGCGTGCCGTTACCCTGGAAATTGATTTGGGCGTGTTCACACTGACAGCCAAGTTTCTGGGCTTTTTGGCAATGGTGGCCGCTATAGTTGTGCTCTTCTTCCTGCCGTGGTTGGATCGTAGCAAGGTGAAATCCCTGCGTTATCGCGGCCAAATAACCCGTCTGATGTTGCTGGCTTTTGCGTCAATGTTTGTGATTTTGGGTTATCTGGGAGTGAAGGCGCCAACAGAAGGCAGAACCTTCCTGTCGCAAATCGCAACCACTTTCTACTTCGCTTATTTTTTCACTATGCCTGTATGGACCAATCCCGATAAAGCGAAAGCCAAGTCGCCGGTGTCCTGGATATTGTGTGGAGTTTTTGCATTGATATTCGCTGCGTTTACTATCAACTACACATTCAATGATAAATATGCTGATTCACATATTCCGGTTCTGGTAACAGGGTTGAGCCTGATATTGGCGATTATTTTTGCTGCTTTACCGCTATTGGCTTCACGTGATTACGATGGTACCGAACCTTCACGGACACAGGCCAAAGGTTTGCCTGCGTATCTGGTTTGGGCAGGTTTTGCTTTCTTTGTGCTTCTGGCGGTGATACCCATCAAAGCCGTTGCCAGTGAAGGCGCATTCAAGTGCGGAGCTATACCCTGCGACAAAATGGAGCCTGAGTTAACCAATAAAGAGTCTTTACAACGTGGTGCCAAGTATTTTGTTAACTACTGCATGGGTTGTCATTCAGTGAAGTACTCCCGATTCGAACGAGTTGCCAGTGATCTGGGTATTCCGCCTGAATTGATGGATGGCACTTTGATCCAGGGTGGGCAGCGTATCGGTCAATTGATGGAGATATCCATGAAACCACAACAGGCGAAGGTGTGGTTTGGTGTGGTTCCTCCAGATCTTACCCTGGTTTCGCGCGCGCGCTCACCCGAGTGGATCTACACCTATCTGCGTAACTTCTACAAAGACGATACTCGTCCCTGGGGTGTAAACAATCGTGTATTCCCTAACGTGGGCATGCCCCATGTTTTGATTGGTCCTCAAGGTTTGTTGGAATGTGGTGCAGGGCCAAAGTTAAACCACAATGGTGGCCCTTTGCGTGACGAAGTGGGTCAGTTGCAACTGGATGAGCATTGCGGTGCGTTAAAAGAAGGAAAGGTTAAAGGTAGTATGACTGCAGCTGAATTTGATCAGGCCGCGTTTGATTTAACCAACTTTCTGGCTTACGTAGGTGAGCCTGCTGCTGTCGAGCGTAAAGCAACAGGCAAGTGGGTTCTTGGATTTATTTTGATTCTATTTATCTTTGTGTATTTCCTGAATCGTGAATATTGGAAAGACGTTCACTAAAAACCTGCTTTCCTGATGAATAGTTTCTGTTAGTCTGACGGGCGGCTTAGGTCGCCCGTTTTGTTTGGTAAAAATTTCCATAAAGTTGCGGAAATTGTAGGAGATGTCTTTATGAAAATGACCTCGACTCGTCCTTATCTCCTTCGTGCAATTTACGAATGGTTGGTCGATAACGCCTGCACACCGCAAATTCTGGTGGACGCCCATGTTCCGGGAACACAGGTTCCCCAGCAATATCTCGACAAGCACGGGCATATTTTATTGAATATTTCACCGACAGCCGTTCAGGATTTTATTATGGATTTAACGGCGGTTGCATTTAATGCTCGTTTTGGTGGAGTACCTCATCGTCTTTATATTCCTTGCAATGCGATTCAGGGAATTTACGCCAGAGAAAATGGACAAGGCATGATGTTTGGCCCTGAGCCTGTCGAACCCCAACCTCCTGAACCCACTTCCCCTCCCCCGGCGGGAATCAACCCTGAAAAAAATGTCACCAGCATCAAACGTCCCGGGTTGCGAGTGGTTAAGTAAGAATTAATTCATGACCGATTGATGACACTCTGATGACAAATTTATCTTTGTCATCAGAGTGTCATATTTGTTTTGTAGATTGCTTGCATCGAAAGCATGGACATTTCGAGATTTCAATTTACTTTCAATAATCGGAGCGCTCTATGAACGCCATGAAGATGATTAAAAACCTGGTGCTGGTTGGTTCCATGGTTTGTGCGGCGGCTGTGCAAGCAGTTGTTGATTCCAATTTACCCGAATACAAAGTGATTACCGGTGTGTCCGGTAATGTGAACTCTATAGGTTCGGATACGCTTAATAATCTGATGACACTTTGGGCGGAAGATTTCAAAAAACTTTATCCCAATATCAATATTCAAATTCAGGGTGCCGGTTCATCGACTGCGCCACCAGCATTGACTGAAGGTACCGCTAATTTTGGGCCTATGAGTCGTGAAATGAAATCAGAAGAAGTGCAAGCTTTCGAAGCCAAATTTGGTTACAAGCCGACAGCAGTTCCGGTTGCAATTGACGTATTGGCTGTTTATGTCAACAAAGACAACCCGATCAAAGGTTTGAGTTTGCAACAAGTGGATGCCATTTTTTCTGCAACACGCAAGTGTGGTGAAGCAAAGGATATAGTGCGATGGGGTGATCTGGGATTAACCGGCTCATGGGCAAATCGTGATTTTACTTTGTACAGTCGTAATGCGGTTTCAGGTACTTACGGATACTTCAAGGAAGTTGCACTCTGTAAAGGTGATTTCAAAGCTACGATTAATGAACAACCTGGTTCGTCAGCTGTGGTGCAGGGTGTTACCAGTTCAGTGAATGGTATTGGTTATTCCGGCATTGGTTATATCACTTCAGGTGTGCGTGCTTTGCCTTTATCGAAAAAAGACGGAGAAGCTTTTGTTCCCGCTGATGCGGCACATGCGCTTGATGGCACTTATCCTTTGGCCAGAGTTCTTTATGTTTACATTAATAAAAAGCCCAATCATCCGCTTGATAAGATGCAATTGGAGTTTTTGAAAATGGTGTTATCAAAACAAGGACAACAGACGGTAGTAAAAGACGGTTACATTCCATTGCCTGTGTCAATCGTGAACAAGGCATTGGCTGAATTGCAAAAATAAATTGTGATTCTGGTAAAAGGCAGACACAGGGTGTCTGCCTTTTTTTTGCACAATAAAATTGATGACAAAATTGTGACAGTCAATAATTTGTAACAAAAATGTCATGATTGCCCGATACCATGCTCATGCCTAAATTGTCATCCAGAGCATTGTATGTCCAATTCATCCAGTCACTTGCTTCCCAACATTGAACAGCGTGCCCGGTTGCGGCGCATTCGTTATTTCAAAGATCAGTTTTCCCGTTACGGAATAATGGCAGCGGGTATGGCGGTAGTGTTTTCTCTGGGATTGATATTCTTTTATTTATTTTCAGAAGTGGCACCTCTACTAAAAGGTGCGGCAGTTGAGGTCACACAGGAATTCAGTTTGCAGAGTGACGCAGAAAATAAACAGGTATCGCAAATCAATATTGAGCGATACGAAGAAATCGGTGCAGTTTATTATCAACAGGGAGATATAGAGTTTTTTAATCTGAAAGATGGAAAAAGAACGCAATCCTACAAACTGGTATTTCCTGAAAACACTGTTGCTACTGCATTCGCCACCAGTATGGCCATGTATGGTGAAGCCGCTTATGGCTTGGGTAATGGGGCATTTCAATTAATTAAAACGGATTACCAAATCAGCTATCCGCAAGATAAACGCCATATTACACCGGAAATTGTATATCCCTTGGGGGAGTCTCCAATTCAGCTTGATGCAAAACAGCAGGCAATAAAGCAGCTTGCCATACAACAAACAACTAACGGAACTTTGGTGGCAGCAGCAACGGCTGATAATCGATTACTATTAGGTGTGTTTGCTGCTTCGAAAAATTTTCTTACAGGTGAAGTGTCATTGACACAGGAAATTTTCACCTTGCCGTCATTACCTCATGACCAACATCCACAAAAACTTTTGTTGGATGAAACTGGCCAGCATTTGATTGTGGCAACAGATCAATCACAAATTTTTCTTTATAAAATTGCTGATCCCGATTCTGTGTCTATTCAAACACCGGTTGTCATTGCGGATGGAAAAATTACGGCCATGGAATTTCTGGTTGGTACAGGATCAATCATAGTAGGAACCAACAAAGGTTCCTTGTCACAGTGGTTTTTAGTGCGTGACGATAACAATATTTATGCATTAAAACCTGTGCGCGAATTTAAATCCTTGTCGGGTTCGATCAAATCAATAGTACCCGAATATTCTCGCCGTGGCTTTTGGGCGCTGGATGATCAAAATAATATCGGAATTTATTTTGCGACATCCAATCGTCATTTGTTCGGACAAAAAATGTCTGCCCCTGTGGATTATCTGGCGATTTCACCCATTAATGGCAAAGCGTTATTGATGAATCAGCAATTGAATTTGTTGGTCGCCAATGTGTGGAACAAACATCCCGAGGTGTCTTTCAGTTCTTTGTGGGAAAAAGTTTGGTACGAAGGTCGTCAGCAACCGGAATATATTTGGCAAGCTTCATCAGGCAGCGATAATTTTGAAGCGAAAATGAGTTTTGTGCCCTTGACCATAGGCACATTAAAAGCTGCATTTTTTGCAATATTATTTGCTGTGCCACTTGGTGTCATGGGTGCAATTTATACGGCCTACTTTATGACATCGAAGTTGCGTGGTGTTGTTAAACCAACAATTGAAATTATGGCGGCTTTGCCAACAGTTATTCTTGGGTTTTTAGCAGGGCTTTGGTTGGCACCTTTTATGGAAAATCATTTGCCAGCCATTTTTAGTATTTTGGTTTTATTACCATTGGTGATGTTAATCACTGGTTTTGCCTGGAGTAAATTTCCTGCGTCTATTCGCAATAAAGTTCCTGAAGGTTGGGAAGCAACAATTGTTTTGTTGCCTCTGGTCTTGTGCATTTATTTTTGTGTGACACTAAGTCCCTTAACAGAAATCTGGTTTTTCAATGGCAGTATGCGCCAGTGGTTTACTGATCACGGAATTGATTACGACCAACGCAACGCATTGGTTGTCGGCATTATTATGGGTTTTGCTGTTATACCCACTATTTTTTCGATTGCGGAAGATGCAATTTTCAGTGTGCCGCGCCATTTGACACAGGGTTCTTTGGCATTGGGTGCAACCCCCTGGCAAACAATGGTGGGTGTGGTTTTGCCAACGGCAAGCCCCGGAATTTTTTCTGCGGTGATGATGGGGTTTGGTCGCGCTGTAGGTGAAACCATGATTGTGTTGATGGCAACAGGTAACAGCCCGGTTGTGAATTTTAATATCTTCGAAGGCATGCGAACCCTGTCAGCCAATATTGCGGTGGAGTTACCGGAAACTGCAGTTGATAGTACGCATTTCCGTGTGTTGTTTTTGGCTGCACTTCTATTATTGGCGTTAACTTTTGTGGTGAATACATTGGCAGAAATTGTGCGGCAAAGTTTGCGGAAGAAATACAGTAATTTGTAATAAAGCTCCTCCCCCTGCCAAGGGGGAGGGACAGAAATGTGAAAATTTTTTAAATATTATTCAGCTGAAAAACCTATGAAAAATTTATCCAAAAAACAAACATCCTGGTGGAAAAACGGATTACCCTGGATCTGGTTAAACGGCGGTGCTGTCGCAATTTGTATGCTGATGGTTCTGGGATTATTGGGATTAATTGCAGCGCGAGGATTCGGACATTTTTGGCCTGCCGATATTGTGCGAACCAGTGTGACTGAAATGGATGGAAGCCAGCAAATTATTATGGGCGAACTGGTCAGGGCAGAAACTGTTCCTGCATCTGTGGCTCGCGATTCCGGTTATGAAATTCCGAAAGATCAACAATTGGTTACCCGTCATTTATTTAAATTGGGCAATCGTGATGTCACCGGGCGTGATTTTGTGTGGCATCTTGAAAATGGTATGGGTGAATGGGAATATCCCGAAAATGCGATTGTGATCGAGCGTCGTGAGTGGGGAAATTTTTATGGGTATCCTGTTGCCATTCGTGAGCAAGATAAAACGATTGTTGAACTATCAGAAAATAATTTTTGGATAGAAATGCAAGCGCGATTGGATCGTGCACTGAAATTACATCATCAAGTGGAAGATATTGAAAAGAGCCGTATTGGGCGTATTAACAACGCGATGGAAGAATTGCGTTTGGAGCGCCGCCGTATGGAGTTGTCCGGTGCTACCTCAGAAGAATTAGCAGTAGCGGATGCTGATTTTGCCGGACGTCGTGCAGCATTGGAAGCAGAGTACACAGTGATTAAACAGGAGCGTGACGATTTATTGCAACAAGCTACCCGCGATACATTGGTTGCCAAAACTGCGGATGGAAAAGAAGTGGTGATGAATTTTGATCACCTGGTTCGTATTACTCCCGCAAATCAATTAAATCTGTTTGAAAAAGTCATCAGCTATCTAAAACATTTCTGGGAATTTATTACGGATGAACCACGCGAAGCCAATACCGAGGGCGGAATATTTCCGGCAATTTTCGGTACGGTTACCATGGTTATTGTGATGTCAATTATTGTGACGCCTTTTGGTGTATTGGCAGCAATTTATCTACGCGAATATGCCAGACAAGGCGTGATGTTAAAGATCATTCGTATTTCGGTTTATAACCTCGCTGGTGTTCCTTCGATTGTGTATGGTGTATTTGGTCTGGGGTTTTTTGTTTACACACTCGGTGGAAATCTGGATGAATTATTTTATGCAGAATCACTGCCGTCCCCCACCTTTGGTACGCCAGGATTATTTTGGGCATCTCTCACACTGGCACTGTTAACCTTGCCGATTGTGATTGTGTCCACAGAAGAGGGGTTGGCCCGTATTCCCAGTACGATTCGTCAAGGTAGTTTGGCTCTGGGGGCAACCAAATCAGAAACACTTTGGAAAGTCGTTGTACCTTTGGCAACACCGGCAATGATGACCGGATTAATTCTGGCAATTGCACGCGCTGCCGGTGAAGTGGCGCCATTGATGTTAGTCGGTGTCGTAAAACTCGCGCCTTCATTGCCGATTGATGGTAATTATCCTTATTTGCATCTCGATCAA
Organism: uncultured Cellvibrio sp.; assembly: GCA_965650675.1. Taxonomy (GTDB): domain Bacteria; phylum Pseudomonadota; class Gammaproteobacteria; order Pseudomonadales; family Cellvibrionaceae; genus Cellvibrio. The sequence continues at coordinate 6,099 of CBFGPN010000020.1, read as the reverse complement.
AAAATTATGCATTTAGGGTTTCATATTTACGATGTCGGTTTCCAAAGTCCAAACGTAGAAGCGGCTCGGCCTTTGGTTTACGCCACATCGTTGATTTTGGTTTTGTTGATTATTGCGTTGAATATTACTGCCATCCGCATACGCAATAATTTGCGTGAAAAATATCGCAGCGCATCGGATTGATTTTTTATTTTACCCCTTAACCTTCTCATACGAGCGGCGAGGGGATAGACAATACAAAATTTTAAAAAGGATTTTTACGAAGTGAGATCTGCTCCCTCTCCCTTGATGGGATAGGGTGAAGAGTTTAATGAATTTTTTATTACACAGGCACAGACTATGACACCTTCGTCTAACCTTGACTCTATGAAGCTGGAAGTAAAATCACTGAATTTATACTACGGTGAAAAGCGCGCGTTGAATAATGTCAGCATGATAATTCCCGAGAAAAAAGTGACGGCGTTTATTGGACCATCCGGTTGTGGTAAATCGACTTTGTTGCGCTGCTTCAATCGAATGAATGATCTGGTTGATGCCTGTCGAATTGAGGGCGAAATTTTATTGGATGGCAATAATATTTATGACAAGAAAGTGGATGTTGCCGAATTGCGTCGCCAGGTGGGGATGGTGTTTCAAAAACCCAATCCCTTTCCAAAAACCATTTATGAAAATGTTGCGTATGGCTTGCGGTTGCAGGGAGTGAAATCCAAGCGTGTTTTGGATGAAGTGGTTGAGAAGTCCTTGCGTGGTGCGGCGCTCTGGGAAGAAGTGAAAGATCGCTTGCACGATAATGCGTTTGGTTTGTCAGGTGGACAACAACAACGTCTGGTCATAGCGCGTGCAATTGCGATTGAACCGGAAGTAATTTTATTGGATGAGCCTGCGTCGGCATTGGATCCGATCTCAACATTAAAAATTGAAGAGTTAATCAACGAATTAAAACACCAATATACGATTGTAATCGTTACGCACAACATGCAGCAGGCTGCGCGGGTTTCGGATTTCACCGCATTTATGTATATGGGCGATTTAATTGAACACGATTTAACAGACAAACTTTTTACCAATCCTGGTAAAAAACAAACTGAAGATTACATTACTGGCCGTTACGGTTAATACAGAGGCGTATCATGGTTATGGATATTACAAGTCATACTCATCACATATCACAACAATACAATATTGAACTGGAAGCGATTCGCACGCATTTATCAGAAATGGGTGGCATGGCGCAGCGTCAGGTGAATGATGCAATCCAGGCATTGATTGATGCCGATGTCGAACGTGCCGAGCAAGTCGTGCGATTGGATTCCAATGTCAATTCAATGGAGATGTCAATTGATGAAGAATGTATTCGCATTCTTGCGCGCAGACAGCCTGCTGCCAGTGATTTGCGTTTGGTAATTGCAGTGACCAAAGCGATTACTGACCTTGAGCGTGTCGGTGATGAAGCTGCAAAAATTGCACGTCTGGCAATTGCACAACATAAAGATGGTTTATCCCCGCGAGGTTATATAGAAGTGCGTCATATCGGCGGTCTGGTGTCGCGTATGTTGCAAGATGCGTTGGATGCATTCGCCAGAATGGATACCGAGTTGGCTTTGACCGTTGTGCACACCGACCGCACTGTGGATATGGAATACAGTACCGCCATGCGGGAATTGATGACTTTTATGATGGAAGATACTCGTAGCATCAGCCGGGTTTTGAATATTATGTGGTGTCTGCGAGCCTTGGAGCGTATCGGGGATCATTCACGTAATCTGGCCCAATACGTCATTTATCTGGTTGATGGGCAAGATGTTCGCCACTCAAATCTTGATCATATTGAGCAACCGATTTCCCCCAAAGAATGACCGAAAATAAATGAAGCCCTGTATTTTCAGGGCTTGCTAAATTTCTGCGTGACTATCATTCCTGCCTCTTGTTAAATAGCCCGCTTACTCCGGGCTATTAGTTCCGTTATTGCCAAATTATTGTCCAATATATAATATAAATAGGTTAATAGTATGCAGGATACAGGTAGAAACCTCACTCATCAGTTAGCACATCAGCTGGGAGCTGCGATAGTTCAGGGTCAGTACGCAATTGATAAGCCTTTTCCGACGGAAGCCGAATTGTCTTCCCAATTCAATATCAGCCGCAGTGTGACCAGAGAAGCTGTAAAAATGCTGACAGCCAAGGGGCTGATTGCGTCACGTCCACGGCAGGGAATAAGGGTCATGCCGGGTAGCCAATGGAATATGTTTGATGCCGACGTGCTGTCCTGGACTTTGCGTGCGCGTCCATCGCTGGGTTTACTGCGGGAATTTACGCAATTAAGGATGGCGATAGAACCTGAAGCTGCATCTCTGGCAGCGCAAAATCATCAGGATAAAAAAGCAATCGGGATAATTGGGCAGGCATTGGAAAGAATGAAATTGGCGGATCAGGGGCAGGACGATCCTCTGGCGGCCGATATTGAATTTCATTGCGCAATATTAGCTGCGAGTAACAACCGCTTTTTCTTTCAGCTGAGAGAATTTATTCAAGTTGCGTTGCGAGTCAGTATTGCCAGTACCAACCAATTAAAAGGTGTTTTAACAGCGGATTATGATGACCATAAACGTATTTACGATGCGATTGCAGCAGGCAACAGCAACGCAGCAACGGCTGCAGTAAAAAGTTTGTTAGTAGAAGTAATGCAGCTAATTGATCTTTCGTTAGATAAAAATAACTGAGCAATAAAATCGGTTACCGATACGAAGAGAGATTAATTATGTTGGATTATTCAAAACACACGGGTTACACACAATATTCCAGTCTGGCAAATAAAGTTGTATTTGTTACCGGGGGTGCTACTGGCATAGGTGCTGCTTTGGTTGAAGCTTTTGCTGCACAGCAATCCAAAGTGGCATTCGTTGATATAGATGCAGCTGCTGCGGCTGTACTTTGCGATGAGATGGAAAAAAAAGGATTCAGTCGTCCACTTTTTATTGAGTGTGATGTGAGTAATACCATCATGATGCAAGCGGCTATCAGCAAGGTTCAACAACAACAAGGCAATATTCATGTGTTGATCAATAATGCTGCCAATGATCAACGTTACACCACAGAAACTATTGCCGAAGATGAATGGATGCAATCGCTGTCGATTAATATGCACCCTGCATTTTTTGCAGCGCAAGCAGTCATGCCGATGATGGTGGCCGCCGGTGCCGGTGTCATACTTAATATCAGTTCAATTAATGTCAGGTTTGCGTCGGACAATCTGGTGAGTTACATCACAGCAAAAGCTGGATTGATTGGCATGACCAAAGCGCTGGCGAAAGAAATGGGTGAACACAATATTCGTGTGAATGTTTTACTGCCGGGGTGGGTCGCAACTCCGAAACAACTGGAAAAATGGTTAACTGCCCAGGAAGAAAAAAAATTGGTAGATCGCATGTGTATTAAAAAAAGATTGGCAGCGCATGATGTTGCCAAACTTGCTTTGTTTTTGGCATCGGATGATGCGCTGATGATTACAGCGCAAGAGTTCGTTGTCGATGGCGGTAGAATGTAATTAATAATAAAGGTCAATAATCTGGAGTCAGTATGATTTTAAATTCGCTTGATATAGGTGTTCTGGTTGCCTACACCATCATTTTACTTTTTGTTGCTTATTGGGTTTCAAGGGATGAAAAAGGTCATGATAAAAATGCATCGGATTATTTTATGGCAAGCCGCTCCTTGCCCTGGTGGGCGATAGGAGCTTCATTAATTGCATCGAATATTTCAGCTGAACAAATTATTGGTATGTCAGGTTCCGGTTTTGTTATCGGTATGGGGATCGCGGCATACGAATTAATGGCAGCGATTACCCTGATTATTATTGCAAAATATTTCATACCGGTTTTTCTGGCAAAAAATATTACCACCATGCCGCAGTTTCTTGAGCAGCGTTATGACGGTAGAGTGAGAACAGTAATGGCCATCTTCTGGCTGGCGCTGTATGTATTTGTGAATTTAACTTCCGTTCTTTATTTGGGTTCTCTGGCGATCTCCCAATTTTTGGGCGTGGACATGATTTACGGTATGGTTTTTCTGGCTCTTTTTTCGATTACCTATTCGATATATGGTGGTCTGAAAGCAGTTGCGATGACGGATATTATTCAGGTTATTTTGCTGATTCTGGGTGGTTTGTTTGTCAGTTATCTCGCGCTCAATCAAATTTCATCAGGCAATGGAGTTGTCGAAGGTTTTTCTATTTTGTTGGATAAAGCACCTGAAAAGTTCGACATGATTTTGTCAAAAGATAATCCATTTTATAAAGATTTGCCGGGCATATCAGTGTTGATTGGTGGTTTATGGATAATGAATATCAGTTATTGGGGATTTAACCAATACATTATTCAGCGTGCATTGGCTGCAAAAAGTGTTCAGGAGGCACAAAAAGGTATGGCGTTTGCTGCCTATATAAAATTATTTGTACCGCTAATTGTTGTGTTGCCAGGTATTTGTGCTGTAGTGCTGGCTCCTGATTTGTCGAAACCAGACCAGGCTTATCCCGAGATGATGAAGTATTTGCCACACGGAGTTTTGGGGATTGCTTTCGCTGCGTTAGTGGCAGCTATAGCATCTTCACTGAGTTCCATGAGCAACAGTGTTTCCACTATCTTTACCATGGATATTTATAAAAAATTAATTGCACCGGACGCCAGCGAGAAAAAATTGGTGTGGGTAGGGCGTGTTACTGCGCTTGTAGCAATGATTACAGCCGTATTATTGGCGAAACCTTTTGTTGGTAAATCCCAGCAAGCATTTCAATTTATACAGGAATTCACCGGATTCTTTACTCCGGGAATAGTGGTTATATTCTTGTTTGGTTTCTTCTGGAAAAAAGCAACGGCTATGGCTGCATTGGCAGCGGCAATTTCTTCGTTTGTGTTGTCAGGAATTTTCTATTTCTTCCTGCCAGATGTTCCATTTATGGATCGGGTCGGAATCGTATTCCTTCTTTGTACAGGTTTGGCAGTATTGGTGACATTAATGAGCGGTGCAAAAAATCAAGCCAACGCAATCGATCTTTCCGGTGTCAGTTTTAAAACCACTACCGGTTTTAATATTGCTGCATTAGGTGTGGTTGCAATTCTGGTCGCTATCTATTCCGTTTGGTGGTAAACCATATCTCCCTCCGTGAGCGCGCGGAGGGAGATTTTTCATTCATTCGCTTTTTTGTTTCCATAGTCTTCAAAAGATTCGTTGCGTGCATCAATGTCTCGGTTGTTTTGCAATTGATTTTTTGAATCCACGATCCGTTTATAATTTTCTTTAACTTCAGCTTGAGTGGTAGGAGAAAGGTTCTGCCATTCTTCTTTGGTATATCCGTAATAAAATGCTGAACAGTTTGTCAGCACTGTGCATAACAAAATTAGCAAAAAATATTTGGTTTTTGACATTTTGTGCAAATCCATATAAGTAAATGGCCGTAGGTTGGGCAGCAATGCCCAACAAATCTCTCAATAAAGCTTAAGCGTTGGGTACTGCTGTCCAACCTACAATAAATTTCTTTTTTCCAAATATCGTTCAATCGCTTTGGTTGCGGCTAAAAAGCCAAAAGTGCCTGTCACCATTACGCTTGATCCAAATCCACCTGCACAATCCAGTTTCACGCCATCCTGTAAAAATTGTTTGCTCATGCAGACGCTGCCATCCGGTTTGGGGTAAACCATTTGTTCGGTGGAGTAAACTGCATCGACGCGAAACTTTCGATTGGCATCGCGGGAAAAATTAAAATGACGATAAAGTTGTGTGCGAATTTTGGCGAGCATCGGGTCATTTTCAGTGTGGCCCAAATCGGCGACTTTAATTTTCTGTGGATCGGTTTTGCCCCCCGATGAACCTATGGTTATCAATCTGACTTTAATTGCCAAACAATAAGATACTAGGCGAGCTTTAATGTGAGCGGCATCAATTGCATCAATGACGACATGGTGTTGTGAACCGATTAGATGGGTCATGTTTTTCTCATCGAGAAAGTCTTCCACTGATTCCACAATCATATCCGGATTAATATCTTTTAATCGTTCGGTGATAATTTGATTTTTGGATTTGCCAACAGTGGATACTAGTGCGTGC
>CBFGPN010000019.1:0-33469 GCA_965650675.1 uncultured Cellvibrio sp. | reverse complement strand
TGCTATTTCGTTCCACTATTTCCACACGCGGCTGATTGGTTTCATGAGCGATCATGCCCATGCCATACCAGTTATTTTCATCTTTGTAGCGTGCCATAACATAAATGCTGCGTTGTGCTGTGCCGCTGGAGTTCAAACGTGGACGGATACGGGCTTCCACATAATAATCCGCAGACGTCACGCCGGAAAAAACTTCAGGTTTAATTAATGCAATGATCCCGCCGGTAGCACCACTGGCAGCAGCGGTATAGCGCCAGGCTGCCGAATCACCTTCTCCCAACACACTAAAGGCACCGTTGGGACCTGTAACAGGCAATGCACTCCAATTATCCGTTCCGTTAGAAAAATCATCACAGAAATACAAACCCGTCGCTGCCGCACAGCCAACCAGTGCAGGCGCAGAGCTGGACGAACTGCTCTCACTTGAACTTGAGCTTTCACTCGAGCTAATCAAGCTAGAACTGCTTTCACTGCTGCTTTGGCTTGAACTAACACTGGAGATGATTGAACTGCTTTCGCTTGAACTGACGGAACTGGAAATACTGGAGGATAACGAACTGGAAACTGTCGAAGAGCTGGATACAGCTACAGAAGATATGGACGAAGAAACAGAAGATGATGAGTTACCTGACTTGCCACCCCCACTTCCACCGCAGGCAGTAAGTATTCCCGCCAAGAGCAAACTGGATATTAATTGATACTTCATGATGATTACCTATTTTTATTAATTGCACGGATAGAACATAAATCGCGCTGTAGAAGGTAATTACCGAATCGAGTGCCGATATTATTTTTATGATTCAATTCCATCGAGGGAATCGTAATACTGGGCGCCACTATAACGTCAAGCGGGTCACATTTTCTACCTGAAATTGACGTCAAAATTAGCCATAGCTTTTTTCAATTATTGTTAGTTCTGGTTCAAATAAAACAGCCAAAGACGTTAGTCTTTGGCTGTTTTTGCTTCAACACAAAATCAGTTGTAAGTTTTATCTATAGAAGTAAGGTGCATTCCACCCGAACCACCACCTTCTCGGGAGAAAGTTATTTTCACACTTGTCTGAGCATGTCCTGACGGCAGAGAAAATGTAGTGGTAGTTGCAGTATTTGCAAATGCATTAAATTTATCAAGAACATTACCATCACTACCCACAAACACTATCGAACCCGTTGTAAGTCCAGAAGATGAATTACGATGAACAACTGTTAATGTTACGGCTCTTCCAGCATCAACAGGCACAGCAACATAGGCTCTCATCGGAGCCGCAGCTGCACCAACTGTTGCTGTCGGATCTCCAGAAGCCCAGCCAGTACCGTTAAAGTTCCACTCCAGATTGGTTCCACCACGGTGGCGTAAAGTAGCTGTAGCATTATGGAAGAACAACAGACCATTTACGCTATATTCAGTTGCAGACGGGACAACAGGAATATTCGTCGTAACAGTAGTATCTAAAATGCTGGCATAAGTAGCTTGAGGAAAATTCGTCCACGCAAAATTAGGATCCGTACCTCCACCAGCACTTGAAGACGAACTACTGGAAGAGCTGGAGCTGGAAGAAAACGAACTAGATGAGCTTGCATCCGAACTTGAACTGGAAGAACTACTTGACTCACTAGAACTGGATGAAGAGCTGGATTCAGACGAGCTTGCACTTGATGAAGACAAGCTTGATAAGTCATTCAAACTTGAGCTTGAAGATGAACTTGATGAAGAGCTGGACGAGCTTGAAGCAGGTGGATCTATAGCTTCAATACGCACACCACTGATCAGAATACCTTCCGTACCCAGAGCACTATCAGTACGCAATTGAATAAACGAGGTTGCAGTTCCACGACGGTTGGTCGTCATTTCATAAACAATTTCTTCACCATCGGTAATGGTGCTTGCAGTTCTGTTAATCAAACGGGAATTGGCCGTTGTCTGGTGAATTGAAGCGCCACCACTGGTCGTGTTGTTATCCAGATAAACCTGGAATAGTCCGGCATTATCAGGTGCACTCACCACATTAATCACAATTTTGTAGTAACCGCTCAAATCCAGAACGCCGTTAACACTGGTATCAGCAGCGGTTGTGTTGGTTTGTGTCAGCACACCTTCAGCATTAGGGGCTACCACCTGACCAATTGTGAAACGACCACCCGATGCCAAACGAATCCCACCGGCTTCCAGGGTAATGCCTGATCCACCACCCGCAATGAAATGCATGGGCACTTCGCTGGTGCTGTTAAGGGTTTGAACCGCAGGACCATTGGTACCAAAGTACAGGTCTTTGGTGACATTCAGTTTTGACTGATAGATATAGGGTGAAGCTGTAGGCGTCACTACCTGTGCTGTTGTATAAGCACTTTCACCGACTGCGTTGACTGCTTTGACAAAGACATAATAAGGCGTGTCATTGAACAAACCTGTCAAACGACTGTAGGTGTTGGTCAGACCGGGCGTCACAGTAGCCGTAGTTGTTTCGTTTGCAGTGTTAACTGCCAGAGAATAACTGGCAGCACCATCAGTTGCTGCCCAGGTAACCAATGCACGTTGACTATCACCATACACGGTTAAACCCGTCGGTGTTTCAGGTGCTGTAGCGGGCACTTCAGGTACACCCACAGCACTTGGCCCAAATGCACTGGCACCACCAGTGTTATGAGCTTTAACAAACACATAATAACTGGTGCCATTAGTCAGGCCGGTAATCAGAGTGGTAGTCGTGGTAATTTCACCAACACCATCTGCATTGTCGTCACCCACCAGAGTCGCACCCTCAAGGGAATCAACGGTGTTATAAGCAACTGTGTAAGTAGTCGCTCGCGCTGCTGCAGGCCAGTTAACACGCAATTGGTTATTGCCCAGTTCAAAGGTAGGCGCTGCCGGAGTATCTGGCGGTGGTGCAACATTCCAACCGGGAACCCGCTCGCCTGTCGCACAGGTGCTGGCCGAAGGTTCACTGCTGGTATTTGATTGATAGCCGATCCACAACTCACTCATTGTCACGACACCAGCACTGGGCACACGTAACTGGATAAATGACGATGTTGTACCTGGATTTTGCAATACCGAGTCAACACTGGTACCCCCAACCAACACATCGCCAGGGAAATTAATTTCCACTCGTTTGCCTGGGACAAAATTAGTTACGTTAAGCTGCTTCGCCAGGCTGTTGGTACCATGAATGGAGAAGCTGGATGTAGTCTGGTTATTATCGACATACACCATAAATTGCTGGTTACTGGCTGAGCCACTAAGTGCTTCACGCTCCTGCACACAGAAAGATATTTTCCAGGGGTTGGTTAAATCCAGCTCACCCCACGTCGTCGTGGTCGGAAAGTTAGCAGCCGTGCCATCTGTAGTTGTGTTGACTTTGAAATCAAGCGGTAAGGCTTCCGGGTTAATGTGGGTGCCGGTGGTTTGCAACTTTTGGCCCAAAGTAAAACGTGCGTTACCAATTGTCATTTTTCCATTGCTAGCCACAATACGACCCGCATCCAAACCCGATGTTGAGTAATAAAAAGCGGGGTTTGGATCTTCAATGCCAGGGTTAAGCAATCCCTTGTAGGATTGGGTAAACATTTGCGGCGCACTGGTCACAGCAAAGTTTTCAGTAAAGGGCAAAATATTATTGACCGGCGGCGCAAGGCTGGAAACGCTGGAGGACGTTGATGAAGGAACAACCACCTGATCACAGTTGGTTACATTCAGTTCGTTACATAAATCGGGCGTGGATGGACCACCTGAGCCACCACCACAAGCCACCAGCACAGAACTCGCCAGCAATACGCTGATCATGCTTATTTTTTTCATAATGAATACCTGTCTCTTAAAATATTACTGTTAAATCCACCCGACGTTCGGTGAGTCAGGCGCGCCTCGGCACGCCGATGAATTACATAAACTTGTAATTGAGCCCCACCTGGAATGAACGGCCATAAACTTCGGAGTGATACATAATTTTGCCGCCGGAATATGCATTGCCACGAAAGTACTTGGTCATGTACTCATCGGTAATATTCATCGCATCAAAATAAACTTTCAGCTCATCAGTGATTTGATATGTAGCTTTGAAGTCCAGACCATAAGTGGCATCCAGATACTGGTCAGCCCATTCCTTACAGGTTGTGCCGGGGTTTGATGGTGTGGAGATCAAACGACCTTCAGATCCTGCGGGGCAAGAACCAATTCGCTTGAGAATTTCGCTGTTGTAATTACCAATAAATCGAGCTGAATAAACTTCATTTTCCCAACCTACTGTGATGTTAGCGGTTGTGTCGGCTTGCTCGGGCAATTGAATTTCACCTACGCGAATAGTGTCGCCCGCATTGGCCGAGCTATTCATGAAAGTGGCATTACTCTGGAAGAAGAAACCTGAGTCGAAGTTATAGACGTAGGTCAATTCAATGCCATATACCTTGGCTTTATCACCATTGGTAGTCCAGTTGACGTTGTTCATCACCAGATCTTGCGGAATGATAAAGCCATCAACCTGGCTCACCGGCAATTGCACCGGTAATTCATTCAGAGCGATTTGGGAGCCTTGAACCGAGATAATAAAATCATCAATATCTTTGTAGAAAAGTGCCGCCTGCAAGAACTGGTTCTTATCAGCATACCAACCGATAGAAGCATCCAGGTTAACCGAGTTCATCGCCACCAGGCCGGGGTTACCCATAGTCAGCGCACTGTCAGGGCCAAGGGTATAACTTTTCAAATCTTCTGCAGTCAGATTAGGCGCATCAGGTGTTGCACTACAAACACCGGATACCGGATTACACAATTGGAAATCACTTTCAATATTGGCAAAACCACGCGCCTGATCAAATGAAGGACGGGTGAAGCTGGTCCAGATTGATGAACGAATCAAAATATCTTCACGGGGTTCAAAACGGTAGTGAATACTGGGGTACAAATCATCGTATTTGGTCACCTCGGCATTCAGTGGAATTGAATAGTCAAAACTGACCGTATTACCCGCCCCCACGTCGAAGTTATCGTTATTGATCGCAAAATACCCGGTTGAGCTGAATTCAGTTTGCTCCCAACGGACACCGGTAATGACGGATTGATTCTCGCTCAGCTGAAACTCACCCATGATATAGGCAGCCGCTGTGTCTTCTGTCAGGGTGTAATCGCGATAAATACTCTCCAGCCCCTGCTGGGTATCCTGATCAGCAATTGCGCGGACACTGGCAATTAGTTGTTCCGCACCTGATTTGGTAATACTTGGGTATACAAAGTTGGGATGATCAATCAATTCATTTTCATGATTGGTTAAATTACTTTGGATATCGCGACGGCACTGGGTAACGTCAGGCGCATCCGCACACTCCGGGCTGAAATCTTTGGGAACCAGACTCCAACGATCCTGATTGCGATCCCGTGTTCTTTCTTTCAGGTTGAAACCAACTTTCCAGTAATTTAACCAGCTATCGTCGAATTCCCGTTTCAGATTGAGCTGCACCCCGCTGAGCTCGTCTGTACGTGAGGAGTTTTCCAAAAAGAGGTTATCAAACTCAAACCCACTCAAATTAATTCCCTGATTGGTATAGGCCGCTACCTGATCAGGAATAAATCCCGCTCCAGTAACCGTTGTTCCAAGTAATGCAGCCAAATCGTTAGGACTAATCGCCTGCGCCACAATAAACTCTTCATCCACACGTGCAATCAGAGGCACGTCGCGTTCACGGAATTGAACACGTTGTCCATCAGGTTTGCGGTAAGTGCTTTCGGACCAGGAATATTCATAATCCAGTTTGTATTCGCCATCACCAGCATCGAAGTTATTTTTTCCACCCAAGGCATATGATGTGGTTTTGGAAGTACCATCCTGAATAAACATTTGCTGTTGAATATCAGCATCAACAACACCAAAAGTCCTGGTCGCTGGATCCAAATAAGCAATATCATCCGCTCCGGCTTGACCAAAACGATAGTATTCACGCCAGGCCACATCCATATCGGTGTATTCGGTGTAGCTGCCGCGCAGATAATACTCGGTGTTTTCAGTTGGCCGATAACCCAAATCCAGCGACAGCGCGGTGCGCTCGCGATCAGCTACTTCCTGACGATTTTGAAATTCAAATGGAATCAGCATATAACTGCTGAGGTCTTCTACATTGGGAATAGTGGTGAGTAAATCTTGCTGCACATAACGGGGATCTGTCGTTTCGTGGTGCAACATTTCGTAATTGACTGTTTTGCGCTCTTCCCATGAAGCCGAGTAACCCAAACCAATGGTGTCATCTGCAAATAAATTAGTACCTTGAATCGAGACCTTGGGTGAGTGTTCTTCACTGTAATCCTGATAGTAATCCTGAATATTCAAACGCAGCGAATCTTTTTTGCGATCAAATGCACTCACTGTTTTTACGTTGACAACACCGCCAATAGAATTGAGATCCATGTCGGGTGTTAATGATTTAAATACTTCTATTGCCCCAAGCAAATCGGAAGGGATAGCATCCAAAGCGAATGAGCGGTCATCAGATCCGGCTGACGCCAATTCCGCACCATTTTGTTGGACCGTTACGAAACCAGGACCCAGACCACGAACAGAAACAAACTTACCCTCACCTTCGGATTTTTGCAGTGTAATACCAGGCAAACGTTGTAAAGATTCCGCCACGTTTTGGTCAGCAAAGTTACCCGCATCATCTTGCGAGATTACCGAACTGAAAATATTTTTGGAGCGTTCCACTTCGCGAGCATTTAATTCCGCATTTCGCACACCGGTAACAATAATTTCTTCCGACACATTTTCGGTTTCTGGTTGTGTTTCTTGTGCTTGTAATTGACCGGTAATTGTCAGTGCAATGCATAGTGGTAATAGACGCTTTTTATACATGGAACCCTCTCTTTTGCTACTTGGAATTATAAAAACCACATCAAAACCCAATCATTGGGATCAGCTGGCTGAATCACCTTGCGTTATGTGTGTGCGGGAAGAAACCGGGCAATAAAAATAATGCGCTGATAAATACTACTGAAGTTGAAACCGGTAACTACCGGGAAAGTACAGAAGATTTTGTCATTATTCTAAGTAGGTCTCTCGCCAAATTTTTGCTAATGCACCACCGAAACCAGTGGTGATTTTGGTTTGACCGGAAAAAACAATTGCGGATTTTGTATTGCCATTGAAGCATCTTTATATTGGTACTTCTATTTTTTTACCTTCCTGGCAGGGCAGATACTACACTCAAGATTATTGTGATTTCTAGCTTTGATTAGTTTTGATTGCATCTGTTACTTTTGGTAGCCATCCGATAGTTTCGGCCAATGAAGAATTAGCTTGGCGCCACCCAATTCTGTCGATTCCCTTATAACCAACCCTCCCTTGTGCCATTGCATAATGCGTTTCACAATTGCCAACCCCAAACCAAAACCACTGCCGGATTGATGTTCGTCATAGAGGCGGACAAAAGATTCCGTAACCCGCTGTCTGGATTCGGCGGGAATACCGGGGCCGTCATCTTCCACTATCAGCAAATAATCTTCAGATGTTGTGCACGCACTTAGCCTTACTGTGTTAACAGCAAAACGGGCTGCATTACTCAACAGATTTTGCAGTGCAGTTTCGATCAGTTTCCACTCACAACAAAAAAGTTCTTGCTCACTTTTGTTCTGAATTTGCAACTGTAGTTTTTGTGTCATTAATGAACGATGAAAATTGAGTTCGATATGTTCCAATAGATCACCTATGCGTCCCTGTGTGAGCGATAACTGTTGTGTTTGTTGTTCAAATCCAGCGTAGATCAATAAAGAATTAATCAGGGATTCCATATCGCTGATATCCATTTCGAGGCTGGCAATATGTTGTTTACTTTTTTCATCCAGTTTTTCGAGATCCACCATGGCCAGTGCAAACTTCATTCGTGCCAGTGGCGTGCGCAATTCATGCGAAACTGCGTTAGTCATATCGTGATGGGATGCGATCAACTCCTGTAGTCTCCGACTCATATGATTAAAAGAGCGCGCAAGCGGATAAAGCGTTGATGTTGTTGACAACGTTAATTCTTCAGGTACCTGATCTTTACCTAAAAATTGCGTTTGTTGTTCCAGCTTTTTGGCATCACGCGAAAGCGGCCACACCCAGAGATAAATAACCAAGGCCAAGGCCAGATAAAATAGCAACAACATGATGTTATACAAACTGGAATCCTGTCGGGCATCAAGATGTTTAATCAAACTGATAACCTGATTGGAGTTTGCGATTCGTTTATACCAAACCAATTGATTGTCGGTATTGACTGCAACAATATTACCTTTTGTTAATTCTTGCATCGCACTGGATTTTGCTATGTCATCAAGTGACAGGGTTTCGATTTCAAGATGGTGGGTATTAAGAATTGTCTGCGTGTAGATTGAAATATTTTGCGTTTCCGCCAATTCTTTTTCGATCATAAAAATAAGTGCTTTGACTTCATCTGACGCTTGTTGTTTTGGCGTCAGACTGTCCCACAGGTGATTCAGTCCCCAACCAATCACCACCACCGAAATGACCAAAAATAAGTAAAGTGAAATAAACGCGCGATTCAACGTTAATTCCAGGCATCTGCGATAAACAAATAACCTTTCCCCCAAATCGTTTTAATGCGAGTTGGATTTTCCGGATTATCGTTTAATTTTTTACGTAGCTGCGAAATGCGAACATCGATAGTACGATCCAGACCATCATATTCACGATTATAAATATGATTAAACAAAAATTCGCGACTGAGAATTTGCCCTGCCTGGGCAGCCAGTGACAGAAGCAAATCATATTCATGGCTTGACAACAAAATATCTTCCCCATTCAGCGTCACTTTTCTGGAATTCGGCTGAATGTGTAATTTTCCAAATACCAACGCTTCTTGCTCGCGTGGGTCTTGCTGATAATAACGCCGCATTAAAGCGCGAATACGCGCCAATAAAATGCGTGGTTCAACAGGTTTTATTACATAATCATCGGCGCCGTATTCAAAACCCAATACCTGATCAGCATCTGAATCACGTGCTGTCAACATTAAAATGGGGCCTTTAAAATCAGGGCGAAGCTCTTTGCAGAGTGTTAAACCATCTTTGCCGGGCAACATCAAATCCAGCACAATCAATGCCGGATTCAGGTTTTGTGTTTGCCTAAGCACCCGATTCCCCTGCTCTTCAATAAATACTTTGAAGTCATTCATTTCCAGAAAATCTTTCACCAGTTGCGCAAGGCGGCGATCATCTTCAACGACTAAAATCAGATTGTTATAAGTCATCAGAAAAAGCTCCAGGGGTTTCGCCGTCGATGACGGCCAGCATTGTGATCCTTTAAAATTTTAAACGTTCTTGCCACTAATATTGTTGAGCTATCAGGTTCGCGTAATTCAAAAATTGTGGTTTCACTGGCGGCAAATGAAAATTGATGCTCACCTTCACGCGCTAATGGCCAACAGTAAATAAATTCCTGTTGTGCTTGCTGATACAAACACAATGAATAATGGCGATTGGATTTCCAGTGAACGCGCAGTTGGTCGCGACACTCTGTTTCAACATTATTCAATACACACAACCCCGGTTTTATTGAAAACACAATATGAGGTTTTATTGGCGTATCGGCAAAGGCTGCTTTGAACAAGCTACCAAGCAATAATAGATAAAAAACGAAGAGCCGGTTAAAAATGATAAGTCCCTCCGATAAACAGAGTCGCTATTTTGTTGTCATTGATAATAGGGCTATTGGTAATCTCATCATTCAGCTGTCGATAACTGCCAAACAAACGTAAATCCCAGCTCTCGGTCAAACGATAATTCAAATCCAAACGTATTAAGGGTGAAACACCGGCATCAGGATAATAGGTTGCCGATGGCAAGGTTTCATTCTCGTTTAATCCATAATAATAATTCAGGGTTTTCTCGTCTTGCCACACCAGACCCGCGGAGGCACGCAAAGACCAACGATTGTGGTGCCAGTTTTTGCCTGCCAAAAAACGAATTTCACTGCCCTGGTGTATATCAAGAATATCGTTCAACCATTGCAGTTGGATATCAAAATCCCCCGCAAAAAAATTGTATTCAATTCCTGCCAAAGCCGTCATGCGCCGTTTATGTAATCGCAGGTTTTCCGTGTCGGAAAAATCCTTGCCTCCGGTAACTTCCGGTGGCGGCAGTACCTGAGAGCCAGAAAACCCCGCATCAGTAAAAGATTCAACATAAAAATTACCCGAGCTCCAGCGATCAAAAAACATTTGGTCGTAACTGGGGGTGAGCAGCAGATTCAACTGTTGGGAACTGCTTTCCTGGATGACAAAACCAAAGTCCAGATTTTGAATAAAAAATCGTTCGCCTGTGTATTCCACTTGGGGTAATAAAAAAATCGGAAGATTATTGGAATATTCAACAGGATTGGTTCGTGTGCCGACCCCAACTCCCAGGCTGAAATGCCATGCAGATTGCTGTGTGTCCGGTTCATCCGCAAGAATTAGCGCGCTGCAGCCCATGAGCAACAACAACATCCAGCGAAAAATATTAAAAAATAAGGCACTGATTTTGATTCACCAATCTAAAAAGCTTCAACAGAATCTATATAGCAATTTTCGGAACTATCGATTGTAAGCTTTTGTGTTTTCAGCAACAAATCCGCATTACATTTTGTTACATCCCCGATCATTTCCCTTACAGTTTTGAAACAACCTGTGCCTTAGGCTGATCCCATATTCAAACCAGAGGATCTATCATGAAATCTTTCCTGCAATTCCTGCCCCTTGTTTTTATCTTAACTGCTTGCGGCGGTGAGGATGTCATCAGGTTGGACAGCGACACCAAACAGCTTTATGTTGATTTCAACAAACCACTTGACGTTGAGGGGTGGAAAGCAGGTTTCTCGGATTACACCGTCACTGAAACTACTGATTATGAGTTTGCGTCAGGCCATACATACTTGCCAACCATCACCGGCTCCGCTGTCGGCTTGAGCATGGAAGCGGCAAAGGCTTTTCGCCTGAGTTCCAATAATCGCAGTGATGATGTATTTATGTTTATCACCAAAAATTACGACGGCCTTGAACCCAATCGTCTTTACGATTTTGATTTCGAAGTTGTCTTTGCCACCAATGCACAAAAAAATTGTGTTGGTATAGGCGGAGCACCGGGAGAGTCTGTCACCATTAAAGCAGGCGCTACAAAAACAGAACCCAAATCTGTTAATAACGGCAACAACAGCTTTTCAATGAACATTGATAAAGGCAATCAATCTCTGGGGGGTACCGACGCAATTGCCATAGGTAATTTTGCCAACGATCGCGAATGCGGTAATCCGGACACCAATTACATGAAAAAAACCTTGCGCAGTGATCGAGGACGATTTTCTGCTTACACCGACGCCGAAGGAAAAATCTGGATTTTATTTGGTACCGATTCAGGCTTTGAGGGTGTTACCACAATTTATTTTATGCAAGCCAAAGTTTGGGCGACGCGACGTTAACAAATTCGCAAAACATTAGCCCGAAAGGGCTAATGTCTTATCGATCATCAATCATTAATGCTGATCATTTCGCTTATAAAACTTTTCCCTCACTTCATAATAAGTTTGCTCTGACATTTTTTGATAAGGCATGGATTTTTCCAAAAATTGTTTGTAAGACTCATAGACTTTTTTCACCTGCGGATCAGCCGCCGCCTGGTTGGTGTAAACCTGTTGTGATATTTGGTAGAAATGAGCCAGTACATCATCAGGTAATGGACGAATCTTGACACCCTGTCGTTGCAATTCAATCAGTGCCCGACTGTTTTTATGGGTGTAACTATCGAGCATATCCTGATTCACTGCACGCGCGGCGTAAGTGACTATGGCTTGCAAATCTTTTGGTAAGGATTCAAAAGCGGTTTTATTGACAATCAATTCCAATGTGGGACCAGGTTCATGCCAGCCGGGGTAGTAATAATATTTTGCAATTTGTTGAAAACCAAACGCCAAATCATTTTCCGGTCCAACCCATTCAGCAGCATCGATTACCCCTGTTTGCAAAGACGTATAAAGTTCGCCGCCCGGAATATTCACCGATGTTCCACCGGCCGCATTAAACACTTCCCCCGCCAATCCGGGTATACGCATTTTCAGTCCTTTTAAATCGGCTATGGAATTAATTTCGCGATTAAACCAACCGGCCATTTGCACTCCTGTATTGCCCGCTGCAAAAGGAATTAAATTAAATGGCTCATAAATTTCACGCCACAATTCCAACCCACCGCCATAATGCAACCAGCCATTCATTTCCTGAGCATTCATACCAAAAGGGATAGCAGTAAAAAATTGCGCGGCCGGAATTTTCCCCCGCCAAAAATAAGCACCGCTATGCCCCATTTGTGCACTACCGGACGACACAGCATCAAACACACCAAAGGCCGGTACAATTTCACCTGCACCATACACATGAATTTGCAAACGCCCGGCAGACATTTCATTAATCACCTGCGCAATTTTTTCAGCACTTACACCCAATCCGGGTGTGTTCTTCGGCCATGAGGTTACCATTTTCCAATGGTAAACCTGTGTGGATGTTGGTTCGGTTTGTGCGGATGAATTCACTTTAGGTTGGTCAATTTTTTTCATCACCAGGATTGAAAATAATAAAACGATAATCGCCAGTAATAAAACGATGATCAATGGATACCAATTTATTTTTGCTTTCATAATTACCGTTCATCTCTAAAAAATTGAATCATTGTAGGTTGGAAGAGCGCAGCGACTTCCGATATTTTTCATTACCGACAACCCTGTCGGAAGTCGCTGCGCTCTTCCAACCTACGTCAGATCGCTTGTAATTTTGCATATTGCATAACCAAACGTTTTTTCCCTATCTTGGCAAATTTGACCTCAACAACTGAATTGGGGCCTTTGCCTTCAAATTGAAGAATAACGCCTTCGCCAAAGGTTGCATGATTGACCCTCTGACCCAGTTTAAAACCTGTATCTTCACCTTCGTCTTTCAATGTGGATTTTGAAGAGGATGGTTGATAACCCAGCGGGCGAGTGATCGCTGTTTTCAAACGCACTTCATCAATACAATCCGGTGGAATTTCTTTTACGAAACGTGAAATTCGATTAAAGCTTTCATTGCCATGCAGACGACGGGTTTCAGCATAAGTGATAAACAATTTTTGCATGGCGCGGGTAATGCCGACATAACAGAGGCGTCGTTCTTCTTCTATGCCATCCGGATCGTCTATTGACATTTTATGCGGAAATAAACCTTCTTCGACACCTGCTAAAAATACCAACGGAAATTCCAATCCTTTGGCCGAGTGTAACGTCATTAATTGTACAGCGTCTTCAAACTCTTCAGCCTGAGCTTCACCTGCATCCAATGCGGCAGTATCCAGAAATTGCTGCAAAATCGGCGAATCATCTTCCGCTTCAAACACGCGACAGGCTGCAATTAATTCCTGCAAGTTTTCACCGCGCGCCTGACCTTTTTCACCTTTCTCATTTTGATGAAAAACCAATAACCCGGTATTATCCAGCATGGTTTCGGCAATCAAATCCAGCGCTGGAAGTTCATCAGCTTCATTCGGTACGCACAGATCTTTTTGCAACTGCAATATCATCTGTATAAAGGTTTCAATTGCATTACTGGCACGTGCTGCAAAATGTTTACGATGAATTAATTGTCCGGCCGCCGCCCATAATGAAATGTTTTCGCTACGCGCAACAACACGAATATCTTCGAGAGTTTTGTCGCCAATACCACGTGTAGGTACATTGATAACACGCTCAAATGCTGCATCATCATGCGGGTTATTTAGCAAGCGCAAATAAGCGACCGCGTTTTTGATTTCAAGACGGTCATAAAACCGTTGGCCGCCATAAATACGATAAGGAATGGCTTCGCGTAATAACGCTTCTTCCAATGCACGTGATTGCGCATTGGACCGATACAAAATGGCGCATTCACTTTTGCGTTTTCCTTGACGAATCCAGGCCTGAATTCGTTCAACAATAAATCGAGCTTCATCCTGTTCGTTGTATGCGGCATAAAGTGAAATGGATTCGCCTTTTTCACCTTCGGTCCACAATTCTTTTCCAAGTCGGCCGATATTATTGGCAATCACTGAATTGGCAGCTTTCAAAATATTACCTGTAGACCGGTAATTTTGTTCGAGTCGAATAATTTGACAGGGCGAAAAATCATCACTGAAGCGACGAATATTTTCAATTTTTGCACCGCGCCAACCGTAAATGGATTGATCATCGTCACCCACGGCGCTAACAAAACTGCTTTTACCCGCGAGCACACGCAACCATGCATATTGCACTGAGTTGGTGTCCTGAAATTCATCTACCAATATAAAATTAAATCGATTGCGATAATGTTCAAGAATATGCGGTTTGTTTAACCAGAGTTCGTGCGCACGCAATAAAATTTCAGCAAAATCCACCATGCCACCACGCTGACAATCGTCTTCGTAGGTTTGATAAATCTTGCGCATGGTACGAATAAAAGGGTCAGAGGTTTCCTGAATATGTTTCGCACGTCGCCCTTCATCTTTTTGTTCGTTGATAAACCACTGGGCCTGTTTGGGGGGCCATTTGTCTTCATCAATTTGCAACGATTGGTAAACACGTTTGATTAAACGCAATTGATCATCGCTGTCGAGAATTTGAAAATTTTGCGGCAGGTTGGCATCTTGCCAATGGGCTTTTAGCAGGCGATGCGCCAATCCATGAAAAGTACCAACCCAAATGTGATGAATCGAAATCGGCTGCCCGGTTTGTTGAAATAAATCTTCCAGACGATGCCGCATTTCTCTAGCGGCTTTATTGGTAAAAGTCACCGCCATAATAGAATAGGGCGACTTTTGCTCAACCTGAATCAACCAGGCAATACGATGTACCAACACACGGGTTTTGCCGCTGCCGGCGCCGGCCAGAATCAACTGGTGCCCGGCAGGTGCCATCACCGCTTCACGCTGCGCGGGGTTGAGATCATCAAGTAAAAGAGAAACATCCATAAGCAAAGTTCAGCTGTCGAAAATGGTCGCTAGCTTACTGGTTATGCGTACAGATTGCACGATCCTGTAACCGGAAGAATGCTAATTACAATGCTGCAATCGCCTGTTTAGCCTGATTATTCAATTCTGCTTGCAGTGCGGGTTCCAGACGTAACTGTTTAGCAAACTCTTGCAAATAAGCGCGCTCCATAAAGTTTTCTTCATCTATGACCAGAATGCTGGCCAAATACATTTCTGCCGCCATTTCCGGTGTGCTCGCAACAGCAGCAATAGCTGTAGGATCCAGAGGTTTTTTTAACTCCTGATCAATCCAACCGAGAAGTTCATTATCCTGTGTGAGCTTGCCCACTTCACCATCAATTAACTGACGTTCACGATCATCAATGTGTCCATCGGCCTTTGCTGCAGCAATCAGTGCGATCAATATTGCACGACTGTGTTGCTCCGCTTCTGCTGGTGCCAATCGGTCAATGGTTTGCGGGGATGTTGAATTGGATGAATTTTGTTGGGTTTGCCAATTACTGTAGGCTTTGTATGCGATAGCGCCGAGCGCGGCCAAGCCACCATAAGTCAACACTGCACCACCAATTTTGCGACCCTGTTTACTGCCTAGCAACAAGCCTAATGCACCTCCCGCAATCGCAGCACCGCCTTTACCGGATAGCAAACCCGATAATTTTCCCAGAGGAGAATTATCAGATGACTGGGAAGAAGATGGTGGCCAATTACCAGGGTGTTGTGAGCCCTTGTTTTGCAAAAGATCCGAACCGGCTTTCAATAATTGATTCAATAACTGTGTTGTATTCATACTCTGCCCTTTGAGATTTCAATTTTCTTTTCCGTTGGGATAAATGGGGCACATATGATTAAAAACAAGCAACAGAACCGTTAAGTTTTGTGGATTCTGCAAGGCTGGCTCCTTTCCCTTATCTACAGTAGAATCGACCGACCTTGGTTACTGCTGGTTAGTTAATGACTGCTTCTGAACCTGTGCCGGGTAATAAACCGGCGCACAGTGTGAGTTTGTCTTCTCTTCTCTTAAATTTCGCTCGCCAATTTGAGGGTGAGCGGGTTTCTGTTCGCGATATCAAAAATTCTCTTGGCCGACGCTCGTTTGGTTTGATGCTTTTTGTATTGGCCATTCCCAACTCCCTACCAATTGTCGGCATACCCGGTGTTTCAGCGGTGACCGGCTTTCCTATATTGCTCATCGCTTGCCAAATGGTGCTGGGCTATGAACAGATTTGGTTGCCCAAGTGGATTTCCCGACGTGACTTTTCCCGTGAGGGATTTTTAAAACTGATCGAGAAAACCATGCCCTGGCTAGCGCGAATTGAGCGTTTATTGAAGCCGCGTTGGTTGTGGCTGGTTAAAGGCAATATTGAACGTTTTCTCGCTGCTGTCTGTGTGCTGATGGCATTTTTATTAATACTGCCAATTCCCCTTGGAAATCTGCCCCCCGGTTTCAGCCTGCTGTTAATTTCACTGGGCTTGATTGAAAGGGATGGTGTCTGTGTAGCCTTGGGTTTGGCACTGAGCGTGTTCAGTGTTTTTTATTTGCAAGGTTTAATTTGGGTCGGTATTCAAACTGCCAGTGCTTTACTGGGTAACTGGTTTTAATCATCGAGGTTGATTGTGGAACTCTTCATGGATCCCGGCATTTGGTTGGGATTGCTAACACTCATCGTTTTAGAGATTGTGCTGGGCATAGACAATCTGATTTTTATTGCGATTCTCGCCAACAAATTACCTCCGCATCAGCGCGACAAGGCACGCATTTTAGGTTTGGGATTGGCACTGGGAATGCGGTTGTTGTTGCTAATGGGTATTTCCCAACTGGTTGCATTGACCGAGCCTTTATTTGCCATCTTTGGTGAAGATTTATCAGGCCGTGATTTGATTTTATTGTTCGGTGGGATTTTTTTGTTGATAAAAGCCACAGTTGAAATTCATGAGCGTCTTGAAGGAAAAATTCACGCACCGCGCGCATCAAAAGTTCACGCGGAATTTTGGGCGGTTGTAACGCAAATTGTGGTACTGGATGCCGTATTTTCCCTCGATGCTGTGATTACAGCAGTGGGTATGGTGGATCATGTTGAAGTGATGATGGCCGCCGTCATTATTGCGATGGTCGTCATGATAGTCGCCAGTAAATCATTAACTGCATTCGTCAATAAACATCCCACAGTCGTGATGTTGTGTTTGGGCTTTTTGTTAATGATTGGTTTCAGTTTGATTGCGGAAGGTGCCGGTTTTCATATTCCAAAAGGTTACCTCTACGGCGCAATTGCGTTCTCGGTATTGATCGAGGTCTTCAATCAACTGGCGCGTTCGAATCGCACCCGAAATTTAATTGGCGAAAAGCCCCTGCGTGATCGCACTGCCGAAGCGGTGTTGAAATTATTGGGTGGACGATCAGATGCTGATGAAGTCGGCCAGGACATTGCCGCCATGACGATGAATAATAATGGCGAAGAGCTGGCGTTTGAGCACAGCGAGCGACATATGATCCGCAGTGTTCTGCAATTGTCGGATCGCACAGTGCAATCCCTGATGACACCTCGCCCCGATATAGTCTGGGTGGATTCCGAAGCAACGCCTGCCGAGCTGCTGTCCATTTTGAAAACGACACCACAGACCCGTTTACTGGTCGCCCGGGAAGAATTGGATAATTTACTGGGCGTAGTACAGAGCCGCGATTTATTGGCGGCTGCACTGGATAATCAACCACTTGATCTGGCTAAACTGGCCAAGTCTCCTCTGGCAGTACCTGAAGGTACCAGTGCCCTGCGCGTTTTGGAAATGTTAAGGAAACAACATTTACCTTTGGCGATAGTGATTGACGAATACGGCAGCATCAAAGGCCTGGTGACTACAGGCGATTTGCTGGCAGCCATAGCCGGTGAACTGGCGGATACCTACGACGAACCCCGGGTAACAACAGATCAGGAAGGCTGGATTTTTGATGCGAGCATTGCCCTGGAAGATCTGGAAGAAAAACTGGGCATACAGCTGGACAAAGGTGAGAGCGATTATTTCACTTTGGCAGGCCTGTTGCTGGAACAGCTACAACATATACCCGTAATCGGTGAAGAAATTCATCTGGGTGGTTTCAGGTTCCGGATACTGGAAATGGAAGGCCGTCGTATTCATCAAGTTCGGGTAATAAGGGATGAAAAAGACTCGGGCAACACCCAGATAGGCTATTAAAAGCCTTTATCGAGAAGAAGCGCACGTCAGTATTGGATAGATTTCAGCATAATGCGCCCCATTTTTTAATTTAACCCTCAAAACTTGTTGGAGACCTCCATGAAAAAGTTACTTATCCCTTGTCTGGCAATCACTGCAGCCCTGTCAGCCCAGGCTTTTGCAAAATCCCCTATGGATTACAGCTATGCCGGTATCCAATTTTTTGATCAAAGTTTGGATGACGCCGACTGTGATCAGGATGGTTTGAACCTCTATGGCAGCGTTGAAATCAATGCCGATTTATTTGCCATTGGTTCTTTTGCTGATGCCAGCGGCGATAATTTTTGCGGCTCCGAAACAGTCAGTGTTGGTATTGGCTATCAAACACTGTTTGGCGCTGACAGCAGCATATACGGCTCATTGAGTTATGAAGATACCGATGTGGATCACGGCCATAGCGATTCAGGTCTGATTGGTGCTGCCGGTATTCGTGGATTTGTTGCACGTCAATTGGAAGCGAAAGTGGAAGTTGCCCATCACACAGCATTTGATGGCAACACAGTCATCAACGGCGGCGTTGCCTATTGGGTTACCCAACAATTTGCAGCAACCGGTGATGTCAGTCTGGGCACTGATGTATCGACTATCGCTGTAGGTTTGCGCATGAATTTTTAATTCATGCTGCCTAATTAAATTTTAGGCGTAATGAAAAAAGCGATTTTGTGAAAACAAAGTCGCTTTTTTATTGTCAGGGGATTTTCGTCATGGGCATGCGTTGTAACACACGATTCGAATAACGGATTGCGTAGGCGGGCAAGCTGTATTCAAATTTGCGTGGATTGGGTAAGGTCACTGCCAAACGCGCTGCTTGTGTAGCAGAAAGATTATTGGCTGATATTTGATAATAATGTTTAGCCGCTGCTTGTGCGCCAAATACTCCATTACCCCATTCGACTACATTTAAATACACTTCCAATATCCTGCGTTTATCCCAGCAAAGCTCGATCATCAAGGTAATAATCGCTTCCTGAATTTTTCGCAAATAACTTTTGGATGGAGATAAAAATAAATTTTTCGCCAATTGTTGGCTGATAGTCGATCCACCTGATGCTTTTTTACCGCGACGTTGATTTTTTTCTATTGCCTTCTCGATGCCATCCCAATCAAATCCATGATGCTGCAGAAATTTTCCATCCTCTGCAGCAATAATCGCCCGCTTTAAATGCGGGGATATTTTTTCGTAATTGACCCATTCATATTTAAGTGTGGCCCTGGAATTTTTTTGTTGCAATTGATCCAATCGAATCGACATAAAACTGGTTGTTAAAGGGCTATTCCATTTCCACCAAAGCACATGCGCAAAAATCCATAACTGGTAAACAAACAAGAGTAAAAGTGCCCACCAGAAAAAACGTTTGACAATAATAAAAATTCGGCGCATATGAGCTCAACAGAAAATCTGATCAATACTGAATAACTTGAATTCTAATCGAATTCTATTTTGAAAAGAAAATTAATCTACAGGTAACAAGGACTTTGGTGGGAAACAAATAAGCCCATAAGGGGTTTTACCCAATAAAGGAGGATGCCGGAGATGGCAAGCCCCCCCTCCGGTTCATAAATCCAGCGTAGCTTTCACTTATCAAATCCTTGATCAGGCCCCTATTTAATAATAATCTTCTTGAATCATAATCCTGCAGAGATACGACATGATAATTGCCGAACTGAAAAAGCTGAAATTACAAGAAGAGATGGTTAGCATTAAACGCGATTCCAGCGACGATGATTTGACAGGAATTGTAGAGTTCGTCACTGACGAAGTCATGGCACTCAGACTCTACACAGAAGAAGGTCTGTTTGATGGTTTTACTCTATTTGAAATCAGCCAGATAACCGAAATCGTTTGGGGTGACCGGGAACACAAAGCGATTGCGTTATTAACACAAAAATATGGCGACAAAAAGCGCTTAACAGTCACAGGTCAAACGCTTGCGGAAATTGCTGTCGAATTATCCAAAATTAAAAACAGTATTTATCTTTATCACAGTTACAACGAAGATAATCTGGATTTATGTAAAATTATCAGCAACGACGACGAATGGTTGAAGCTGGATGCTTTCGGTACCATTGACACCTTATCCAAATCAACAAAATTAATTCAAGTGTCATCCGTTGTTCGGATAACCGTTGACTCCCCCTATCAAGACAAGCTGGTTGAGTTGCATCAAAGTAAAATTTAAAAAATTGTTATTTATATCCCTATAACTGCTTGCATGTAAATTGGGAATATGATGAACCTAACATTTATTCGTTGGTAAAAGATTAACCTATTATTAATTTATTCCTCCCGCGTATATTGAATCACTTTATCTAAAAACTGTTGATGGGTATGAATATTGATTTGTACTGCACTTCCAAATATTTCAGTCAACTTGTTGTGTAAGCCTGCTGTATCAAAACCACCGCGAATACGCATTTCAATATCACCACTTTTGAATTGGTGTAACGTAAATTGTGGCAATGCAAATTCATTTAATGCATGAGTGATATCAACATTGTTGAGCCACTCACCTTTGGCGGATTGGTATTTCACGGGCGGCCTGCCTTCAAGATCGATCAAGTACCAGAAACCATCACTTTTTTGTTCGAGTTTTGCATAGTCACCGGTGCGATAACGCAATAGTGGAAGATAGTCATTGATACCGTGGGTGATAGTGATTTCACCACGCTCAGAAAGAAATCGATTCGCATGGGCATCCAGAATTTCAATTACCATGTTCGATTGCAACAATCGAAAACCATCGACGCCTTTTATACTGGTCGCAATTGGACCAGCTTCATTCATCGAATAAATATTAATAACCGGACACTGCCAATAATCCTCCAGCAATTGTTGTTGCTGTTTGAGCAGGGCCATTGAAGTTGAAATAATTGCTTGCGGTTGATGTTGGATTTTCAGTTGAGTCAATTCATGCAGTGACAGTGGATCACCCGTGATTAAATCCGGCGCCATAGCTTCAACATACATTTTTCTGTCGTCAGGATCTTGCCAATCATCAGGATAAAAATTGGTTTTGATCAAACCTTTATTCTTGAGTGAGTGCATCAAGGATGCATAGGTAAAACAGTTTTTCTGGAACCCGGCTAGCATCACTGCAACATCGCTCTGGAAATAATCCGGATTAACGCCATTCCACAACAAGGCTTTTTTGTGAAACCAACTATAACGCGCTGCAATTTCCGGATGTGAAGGAATGACTATCGCGTGGCCAGTGGTACCGTTAGTGGTGAATGCCAGCAAATTATCCAGCGATAAATGATCTGGAACAAAACGGGTAATGTCGCGACTTAAATCCTCACGGGCAATACAAGGTAATTGAGAAAACTCCATTTCGGGAAAATGATGATTGCAAAAACTCCAATCATAGTCCTTATAAAAAGGTACTTGTTGGCGGCACATATTTAAAAATGCGGACAGATTTTTTTTGGAATTTTTATCAGGATCACAAACTTGCCGGATTTCTTCCTGTTCAAGCAACCATAATTCTTGTTGACGTGTCTTTGTTAAAAAATGCCCGGAACGATTGCGAAAAACAGGCGCATGAGGATGTTGCAAAATTTTCAATAAAATTGATTTTCCGGTTTCATCCAAATCAGGCAAACGATGAACGTCTTCCCAGGGTTGCATGTTATTCGCGCGACATCTTATTAGCGGCTTCCTGTGCCGCTTTTCTTGCCAAAGCTTCACGAATTTGTGCAGCGCGCTCTTCCGCCGCTTTAGCCGCTTCCATTACCCTTTTTCGTTCAAAAGAACTGACCATTAATAAACGATCATCGGCCTGTGCTGGCGATTCACCCTCAGGGCGCAAATCCACAGCAGCCAGAGCTACGCGAATAAATTCTTCTCGACGATCCACATCCTCAATATAAATCGTATTTTTTCCGGATTGAGTAGAAGCAAACAGTTCTTTTGATTTTTCTTCCAGCGCTTTGACCAGTTTGCGCGCATCCAGGCTGTGCTTTAAAAAAGATGAATCCGAATAGAGATGTAACAGTAAATAACAAGTCGTATACCAAGGGCATTTAACAGAGGTTTCGCGAAATGGCGCTAACAATTCGTAAGAAAAATTCTGTTGATGTTGATAAAGCAAATCATGCACCAGCGCTGGCAAATGTTTTACATCCCGCGGCTCAACCAAGGACAAAATCGCCGTCATACGGTGATGTAAGTGTGAAATAGCCGGGCCTTCAAATGCTGTCATTGCGCGTCTTCTTTAATGTCCGATGAAAGAGAATATACCTTGCGACTAAAATCGCGTGCAAATTGAATCATGGCTTCCCATGAACTCACCGGGAAGATTGACCAACCTTGCTCATCCTGGGCACGCAACAATAATTGTGCATGTCGCTGCCAATAACTCTGCACCAAATTGAGTTCAAGATCCCAGGGTAGATTCAACACCATAGTGCCACCGCCTTTGGCATTTTTTAATGCTTGCCCGGCAATATCCCAACCGCTATTTCCTTTTTCATCCTGATCGAACATGGTAGTCACACCATCGTCAGATAAAATCACAATATGCGATTCGTTATTGCGCGGTTTTTCGCAATGGGTTTTGCGCAACATATGAATCGGAAACGCAGTACCGCCACCCAGATAACCTGTTAATACTTCCAATATTTTTTGTTGGTCGCGCACAAATCCCGGTGTACATACAAATTGTTGTGCACCACTCCATAAGGTTACCTGCACTGATGCACCACTACGCAATGCCGACAAACATAAAATCGCACCTGCTAATGCAGTGTAAGAAATTTCAATTTGTGGATTCGGCATGGAGCCTGAACAATCCACGTATAAATCCAGATCAACCGGTTTGATTTTCGGTTCAATGCCCGGCGATTCACCCCACTCGCGTTGAACCGTCGTCACACCGGGAATGACTACAGGGCTAATCCCCAAACTTTGGAACCAATCAATATTTTCCAGCGCTTCTCCCGGTTCCCACAATCGTGTTCCTTCAGGATGTGGATCAAATGTTTGCGGCTGTTTTTTGTGAGGAAAAGGAATTAATAATGGACTCGCACGCTCTTTGTAATAACGCACGGCAATTTCGTGTTCACTTAAATCAATTCCCGCTGCACGCAAAATTTCGCCATATTGAAAAGGCTCGCGACATTGCCCTGCAGATTGTTTGGCGTTGGTACCGGCTTGTGGAATATTTTTCGGCCGCGCTTTAATATCCACGCCTTCACCGGTTAATGAAGGATCATTGGATGGATGAATATTTTCCAAATCCTCTTCACTCAATTCAATCAACCCACCCGGGATTTGTCCTTTGCCAGCATCGCGTGTATCCAATAATTTCGCCAGTGCTTCAGCTTCTTCTTTATCTTCATTCAAATAAGGTAAGAGCAGCGCTGCAAAACGACTTGCTCCTTTTAACCAATCACCCGCATAGACTTTAATAATGCGCGCACCTAACCAGGCATCACCTTCCATTGCATCTTCCGTAATTTCACCAGCGCCTAAATTATTTTTCGGTAACTGCCAAAGTAATTCATAAATGCGCATATAAATTTTCCAGACTTTGCTGGTCGATTCCTGTTTGTTAATGCGCTGATAAATTTCATCCATGCGTAAATTGTGTTGGCGTTTCAGATGATGATTAATCAACAAATCCGTATACAAATTCGCCACCATCGCCGCACGTGATTCCAAACTTGGCAAACAAGGCAAAATCCGCGCAATAATTTTCGCGTTATCGGTTAAATTGGCAGGTGCATAAATATGATGCCCAATTTCATGCGCAAGAATTTCCACCGCATAATCCTGCAATTCATCCGTCTGAATTTTACTGAGATCAATCACAATAGACTGATCATTCAACCGGATCATTGCAAAACTAAACGTAAGTCCCTCCCTAGCCGCTTCCTTTTCAGTAAAACACAACAAAGGCTGCCGTAATCGCGTGTAAGGCCCCCAAATTTTTAATGCAGAATCCCAGGCTTGTTGCCAGGATTCTTGTATGGATTGTTTTTCTTTTATTAGTGGCATGATTTATCGATTCAACAAAATCACAGCGAACGAATCTTTGGATGTAAGTGCCAAGCTATCGTCCAATTCGGCGCAGGAGGAGAGTGAAGCTAAATCGGGTAGTTTGGTTTTTAATCCTAGATTGAAATAAAGTTTTAGTTGTTCATTCAAATCGCGGGTGTCTTGTTGATAGTGAATGTCGGAAGGTAATTCTTGTATGGGGATTAGCATTTCGCCAAAGGCATCAAAAAATAACATCCAGAATTGATTGGCCGAGGTGACATAAATTTGATTGTTGTGTGCCAGAACTTTGGGTGGCTCGGTAAATTCACCGTCGAACATAGTGGAACTGCCGAAACGTTTTTGTAGTGATAAAGTTTGAGGTTGTATAATCGAAAAATCCAGCCAGCGGTTGTTGTTGAGTGCTTGCTGAATTTGTATACGATTCTCACAATCAGTTTGCGAAACTGAACTGAACAATTCGTCTGAAATTTCAGTCAGTGCTTTTAATGCATTTTGTCGATAACAAGCGAGGCCTGACAGCCAGGCAACAATCAAACCCAGCTTTTTAAATTCTTCTGCAGATTGGCATTCTTTCGCGGATTGTCGCATCAAATGAATCCAACGATTGGCTGCGTCTGGATCATAAGTATGCAACCGATACAAAACATTCGCCAAAATACTTAACCAATATCCCGGATTCGATGAAATCCAGCGAATGGTTTGCGGAATCACGTCGCGCCACAACTGATTGACATGAACAGCAAGTTCACTTTTCCCCAACCAACGTTTTGCTGCCAAATCCAAACCATGCTGATAGCCTGCCATAGCAAAATTTCCCACCGATTGACTGGTATCATCGAGCAAGGTCACCACAGGATCCAATTGTTGAATTAAAAACTGTTGAAAACTGTCTGCATCAATATGCGGATGTTGATGACGAAAGCTGGCAAATAACTGATTGCATTGGCTGCGTTCGGTTTGTAAAAAACTTTTGAATGCCGGAGAAATCATCAGCCGCACCTACTGGCTTTCAAGCCATTTTAAATAGTTGGTGTAACGCTGATGCAGGTACTTGAGTTTCAATACATCATCGTAAATATGGCCGTACAGTTTTTTCGCTGAAGCCAAACGCGCCAATTCTTTTTCAATTTTATCGATGCGCTTTTTGGTGTCTTTTGCGGATAACCCCTCCAGGCCCTCGTCAAATTCCGCTGAAATTTGTTTAACCACATCATCACGATCAAGTCCAAGGCGATCATATTCAGCACAGGATAAATCCAGTAATTTACGCAACCAGCCAATTTTATCGCTGCGAAAACACCCATTTTCCGGCAGATCAAAAAAAGGAGCTTGTTCATCAGCAAATAAACGCGAGTGGAAAACAAAAGGTAAAATTTGTCGTAGATCTTCCAATTCAACTTCATCATTACCGCGAAAAAATGCCAGCGCTTTGCAATAGACGATTAAAGACATCAAAGAACGAACTGAAATGCCATTCAGTGTTTGGCATCCCAAATCTTTTAATCGGTCGCGGCCATTATCCATGCTGGCCAAAGTGTGTGAGGCCACGCCAGATAAGCGTGAAGTGTCTTTGGTTTTATATTCAAATTGCCCGGCAGAGTATTCGGAAAATTCAAATTGACTGGCAAAAAATTCAATGCGACGGCGGATAGCTTCAGGCAATGTAATATTGCGTATCGCATCGTGCATTTTTTCAATTTCAGCTTCACTGAAAATAATCTGCTGCGGTACAAATTCTTCAGGCTTAACGCCTTCTTCAATACGCAGCAACAATTGATCGAGAAATCGTGGATTAAATGCCATGGCTTGTACAACAACATCAATACGGTCTTTCAAGGCTTCTATCACCTGATAAGTTCCACCACCTTGATCATCATTGGCTGTAAGGTACCAAGCCGCTTTCGGGCATTCATAAATCTGGTTAAACATTTCCGCATAGTTGTCACCCATTACCGTGAGCAATGCACTTTGTGTGCGTGTAGGAATGCGATTGTATTCATCGACAATTTTCACCCGCATGCCCAACCAATGTCGCCAGGCAATACGAATATCATCAACGGATTGCGCTGAAACCAAATCGGCAGGTAATGGATTTCCTAATAAATCGGCAACCGTCATTTGCGGATGACCATGTTGCATTGCGCGCTTTACTTCTTTAACTGAATAGCCGCCAATAATTCCCATCAACAAAGCACTGGCCGTTTTACCTCGACCCGGACCGCCGATAAATAAACATTTTCCTTGCGCGGCAAAGGTTAATAGAGGCAACAAAATAAAACTGGAATAGCTTTGTGATGTGGGCAAAGTCAAACGACTTTGGCTGTCGCCAAAACGAAATTCTTGCGGTGTTTGATCATTGTATTCCACATCATAATAAGGGCTGATCACGGCGTTGTTCACAATCCAAAAATACGCCTGACGTAATTTTTCATCCAAAGGCTGCGCCGCTTCTTGTACTTGCTCGTATTGGCCAAAAGGCCCCGAATAAAGATCGGCCACATCAAATTTATGTGCGTCCACTTCCTTTCCTGGTTTGGTCGGTGATGCAGACACTCGCCCGAATAAATTAAAATTCACCATCTACTATTTCCTCATCAGATAAATTCCATGCTTTACATTCAGACACCGGTTCCATTCTCCACGAACCCGCTGCTCGCCAAATTAACACATCTGTTGTATTGAGTTCTTTAAAATCAAGCTTCCAGGAAGCTGTCAAATTACCATTAAAATAAACCTTGACTTGATACACCAGATTCAAATCCAACCCGGTTAACACTGGCCCACTTTGTGGGCGATTAAAATACAATGGTGGCGAATTACCAATTTTTAGATAAAGTCGATCAGAATGTTCTTCCATAGGCTTTGCCAAATTTTCTCCAAAACAAATGCTGCCTGTATTTCCGGCAAAAATTTCTGCCGGAAATACCAGTAACAATATGAGCAATAATTTAGCGATTATCTTTATATCGGATTTAATTTCCACTCCCATATTTCTCCATCTTCAGGATGATTAACAAGTCCAACAAAATTAAATCCCGGTTTTTCGAGTACAAGCAGTAATCGTTACTCCTTCTTTGAAGGCGAGACCATTGTTGAAAAATTAACTTAATACTGCGCTTTATTAATTGGAAAAAAAAGTTCTACGCCGCTTTCTGATGCTTGTTTAAAATCACTTTTTCCCATGTCCCGTTTAAGACGAACAATCGCTATTTTTGTAAGCACTTCAAGTGACATAGCCTGGTATCTTTCATAATCGGGAAATTGCGGATGTGGTACATAACTGACAGTGTTGATATGTTCACCATTTGGTTTAAAAACATCAAATCTCACTCCTTTCCCCCATGATGTATATTTTTCCATCGCAGTGACTGAATACCGTATGCCGTTAAAAATAACCGATAGATTATTCATAACTGATTCATCGCTCCCGATTGAGGTTTCGCCCTCACCCACTATTGATTCACCATGAAATTGTTCTCAAACAAATCTTCTCAAGATAAGGGTTAATTGCATGACTCATCAGACAGATCAATATTGAGGATTTACTGCCAATACATTTCTTATGTTGCCAAGAACAGAATGTGTAGCGAAGCGTAATGTGTTTGGTTCAATTATTAATAATTTCCAACAATTTAATACACTGCACCGACTATATATCTCCAACCTGAATTATGACAAGGGAACTATGTCTCCGGAATCAACAGGATTTTTTCAATCGGTCTGGTGTTAAGGGATTGGGACTTTGTTGATCTGTATGAGTCAAAATTTGATCCAATCCACAAAAATAACTATATATGGTGTAAATATTCCCAAATATGGTTTAACTTGCGCACCAAGTGATTCCAGAAGTATCTGCAATATTTTTTTGAATGGTTTCACCGTCTTCCGATTTTCCGATGGCTGTTCCGGAAATAGAAGTTTGTTGGAGCTCGAACAACCGAATCCCATAGTTAGATGTAGGTTTTCCCCCTCCGTTGGTGGTTTACGCGATGGCTGCCAGCGGAGTTTTTTATCCGAATAAATATTTCTGCTAGATTAGCCAGCTTTATTCGGGCTCAGGTACGCATAATGACGACACCCAAAGACACAGCGCTATCGGCCACGTGGCAAATGATGGAGCCTATTATTGGGATTTTGTTGCGTAACGGTGTTACCCATAAAGAATTTTCTCTTCTCTGCAAACAACTCTACGTGAAAATTGCTTCCGAAGAATTTGGTATTCGCGGTCGTCCCACCAATTTTTCCCGTGTTGCCATGATGACTGGGCTTGATCGCAAAGAAGTTGGCCGTATTAAAGAAAACTTGCAGCTGGACAACACTGCAAAAATCAGTGAACAACATCAAGACCGGTTGACCCGAATTTTATCCGGTTGGTATCAGGACAAAGATTTTATTGATGCCCATGGTCAGCCGAAGTTAATCAGCATCGATGAAGATGAAATTTGTTTTAATTTACTGGTGCGTCGTTACGGCGGTGATTTACCGGCAAGCGCGCTGTTAAAAGAATTAAAGCGTGTTGGCATTGTCGAAGAAATTCAGGGGAAACTGCGTGTGCTTGGTCGTTACTTTATTGTTGATCCTACAGACGCTGCTGCACTTCTACGTGCAGGTAATGTGATTCAGGATATTGCCAATGCGTTGGAACATAATCTTTATAAAGCCAACGCACAAAAAAATCAGCCCAAACGATTTGAGCGTCGTGCCAGCAATTCACAAATGTCACCACAGTCGCTCGCTGAATTTCGTGCATTTGTTGAAACAGAAGGACAGGCATTTTTGGAATCTATCGATGCCTGGTTGACCGAGCATGAAATGTCTTCTGATAACCAGAATTCAAACCAAGTTAAAATGCGATTAGGTGTTGGTGCCTATTTAATTGAAAGTCTACTTGAGCCGACACTTGATGCGGGGGATGTAAAATGAAATTGATTCAACCATTTAGTGTATGCCTGATTATCAGTTTGATCACACTGCAATTAACGTCTTGCGGTAGTGGTGAGGACACCGCTGGTATTGATGCCAGTGGTTCCCCAATTGCAAGCCAGGGCACTATTGACGGTTTTGGCAGTGTTATTGTCAACGGTATTCGTTTTGATTCATCCAAAGCATTGATTTTGGTTAACGGCCAAGCCGCAACGGAAGATGATTTGCGCACAGGTTATCAAGTCACCGTCACCGGAATCCTGCATGAAAATAATGCAGCCATTGCCGAAAAAATTGAATTCTATCCAGAACTGGCAGGCGAGATTACATACATAGATAAAAATAAAAATCAGATAGTGGTATCAGGGCGATTGGTACAAATCAATTTCCGAACTTTATTTGGCAGCAGCATTGAGTCAAATAATCTGGATGGACTGAGTATTGGTGACAAAGTACAGATCAGCGGCCATCAAAATACAACCCAATTACTCACCGCAACACGTATCGATATTGACACAGAATTAACTGCCAATCTTGTTCAATTGAGCGGTGAAATTAGTAATTTGAATGAATCGTTGCATCAATTTACATTGGCCGATACTGTCATCAATTATGCAGGTGCAAGCCTGATTAATATTTACGGGTATCAATTAAATAACAGAATGCGCGTGTCAGTTAAAGGTATTAAAGGCAGTAATAATGAAATTCAGGCTCAACAAATTTATGACTTGAATTATGAAGTAGGTTCAGACATACCTCATCTTGAACTTGAGGGTCGCATTACACAATTTACTTCCCCGACTGATTTTGAGGTGAATGGTGTGCGTTGCACTACCAACTCACAAACAGAATATGAATTCGCAGCGGCCAGTAATTTGACAGTGGATGCCTCCATTGAAATATCCGGCACAAAAGATTCAAATGGCGTATTGGTTGCCGACCAGATTCAATTTGATAATCAGGATGAAAATCATGTAGAAGGTCAGGTAGTTTCTATTCATATCAATTCAGGTTACATACCAACAGGCAGCATACAAATTGGTAATGTCACCATAAAAACAACCAGTTCCACTCGCTATGAAGACAGAAGTGATTTATTCAATCGCCGGTTTAATTTATCTTCTATCATGGTAGGGGATTATTTATCGGTGACAATCTGCAATCAAAACGGTGAACTCGTAGCGAGTAAAATCGAACGTTTCAATATGAATTTCAGCGCACCGGATAGGGATAGAGATCCCAAAAGAAAAAAATAGTCAGGCGAAAAACTTGTCTAAATCAAGACTGATTGGTGATTTTAAACCCCTTGCCCACCAGATAAACTTCGCGCGAGCGTGGGCGCGAGGCATCGGGTTTGCGGATCACAACTTTTTCAAATGAAGTCCGCACTTGTTTTACATAATCATCAAAACCTTCACCCTGAAAAACTTTCACAACAAAATCACCTTTTGGTTTTAACACATTCCGTACCATATCCAGTGCCAGTTCAACCAGATACATAGATGCCGCTTGATCTGCCACATCAACTCCGCTGATATTGGGCGCCATATCTGAAATCACCACATCCGCTTTTTGTTGCCCAAGTTTTTCCATAATTTGATTGAACACCGATTCTTCCGTGAAATCACCTTGAATAAAATCCACATGCTCCAGTGAATCCATCGGCAAAATATCAGACGCAATTACCCGGCCTTTTACACCAACCAACCTGCCCGCAATTTGCGACCAACTACCCGGTGCCGATCCCAGATCCACTACCAACATCCCCGGACGAATTAATTTATCTTTTTCATTCAGCTCAATCAGTTTATAAGCCGCACGCGCGCGATACCCATCTATCTGAGCCTTTTTAACATAAGGATCATTAACGTGTTCATCCAACCAACGGTTGCTGCTTTTGGATCGGGCCATAGAAAAACCAATAAGTAAATTTAAATTTTTAGTTTAACGCACTAATAATCCGCATCGATAACGGTAATTTCACACGAATTATATTCCTCTTTTGATGTGTTGGCGATTCCCGATACTATTGCTGTGAATTCAAATAAAGGATAAATGGTTAATTTTGGCTTTGAGTACAGAACATCGATAGTTTCACCTGCTGTATTTTTAAATTTTGCCTGCAGAGAAAAATCTGTCCACCTTTTTGCATAGGGATTTTTAATGTCAGCTATGCAGCGAATATTTAATCCTTTATGTGATTCTGAAATCAAAAGATTAGCAGGTTTAACTTCAAATTCAGGTTTTATAGGATCATCTGTTGTATGAAAAATCATAACGATGGTTATCCAAAGAATAGTTACCAAGACTATTACCAAGCTGCCATAACTGAAATAGGGGTTGTTTTGTAGGTTTGCTATGGGATTTTGAATTTGTAGACAATGCTTACATTTTTTAGCATTAATTAAGATGTCTTCTTTGCAGGCAAGGCATTTTTTAGTTTCCATATCAGCATCCTGAGTGTCCAAAAAATTAACTATAGCTTCAGGAAGATTGATATTCAAATCGTTATTCATACCAAAAATAAAAAACTCCAACTTGCGAACAAGTCGGAGTTTTCAGCTGACATCATCCGCGTTTATTTCACATCAAACCGATCCAGCATCATGACCTTGTTCCATGCTTTGACAAAATCCTGCAGGAATTTTTCCTGGCCGTCGTTTGCTGCATAAACTTCGGCAATTGCACGTAATTCTGCATGGGAGCCGAATATCAGATCAACCGGTGTTGCTGTCCATTTTAGTTTTCCGGTTTTGCGGTCAAGCCCTTCATAAAGCCCTTCGGTTTTTGCTGATTTTTTCCATTGGGTGGACATATCAAGCAAGTTGATGAAGAAATTATTGTTCAGGGCACCAGGTTGATTGGTGAATACGCCGTGTTTGCTATTGCCGCTGTTGGCATCCAGCACTCGCAAGCCACCGACCAATACTGTCATTTCCGGAACTGTCAGAGTGAGCATATTGGCACGATCAACCAATAATTCTGCCGGTGAAAGATTATTGCCTTTTGCAAAATAATTGCGGAAGCCATCGGCGGTGGGTTCAAGCACGGCAAAAGAATTGGCATCTGTTTGTGCTTGTGTTGCATCAACGCGACCGGGAACAAAAGGAACTTCAATAGTGTATCCGGATTTTTTTGCAGCCTGTTCAACAGCAGCTGCACCACCCAACACAATCAGATCAGCAAGCGACACTTTTTTTCCGGATTTTTCTGCCTTGTTAAAATCAGTTTGAATTTTTTCCAAACGCTTCAGTACTTTGGCAATTTCTTTTGGATTATTCACTTCCCATTTATTTTGCGGAGCAAGACGAATCCGTGCACCATTAGCACCACCGCGCAAATCAGTGCCGCGGAAACTGGCAGCTGATGCCCAGGCAGTTCGTATTAATTCTGATGCGTTTAATCCTGAAGACAGTATGTTGGATTTCAATTTGGAAATATCCGAAGCGTTAACCAATTCATGATCAACAACCGGTAGTGGATCTTGCCAGATTAAATCTTGTTGTGGTGCATCAGCACCAATGTAACGCGCACGCGGACCCATATCGCGGTGAGTTAATTTAAACCAGGCTTTTGCAAACGCAAGTTCAAATTCTTTTGGATTTTCTTTAAAACGCAACGAAATTTTGCGGTACTCCGGATCTTCTTTTAACGCCAGATCGGTAGTAAACATAACCGGTGCATGACGTTTGGTTTTGTCGTGGGCATCAGGTACCAAATTGGATGCTTGACCATCTTTTGGAATCCATTGGATTGCACCTGCCGGGCTTTTGGTTTGCACCCATTCGTACAGAAACAAGTTATCCAGATACTGCGTTGTCCATGCAATCGGATTTACTGACCATGCACCTTCAAGTCCGCTGGTAATAGTATCGCCCGCATTACCTTTTCCACATTTGTTAGTCCAACCCAAACCTTGCTCTTCCAAATCCGCAGCAGCGGGTTCTTTGCCCACACAGCCATCCGGTTTTTTTGCACCATGCGCTTTACCAAAAGTATGACCCCCGGCAATCAACGCCACTGTTTCTTCATCATTCATCGCCATGCGACCAAATGCTTCGCGAATATCTTTTGCTGCCAATAAAGGATCAGGTACGCCATTGGGGCCTTCCGGATTCACATAAATCAAACCCATTTGCACTGCTGCCAAAGGTTTTTGCAATTGTCGATCACCTGAATGCCGCTTGTCGTCCAACCATTTTTTTTCCGGCCCCCAATTCACCATTTCTGCTTCCCAATCATCTTCACGGCCACCGGCAAAACCAAAGGTTTTAAATCCCATGGATTCCAACGCGACATTTCCGGTTAACACCATCAAATCAGCCCAGGAAATTTTG
>CBFGPN010000018.1:0-35961 GCA_965650675.1 uncultured Cellvibrio sp. | reverse complement strand
AGACAGCAGGGTTTTAGCCTGGGTCATGGTAATGGAACGAATAACTGATTTTACCTTTGGCAGGTTGGTGGCACTCATTGACAAGACATCGTACCCCATTGCCAGCAAGAGTACCGCAGCAGCAGGATCACCTGCCAATTCACCACAGATGCTCACACTGATACCGGCATCATGGGCGGCAAACACTATAGATTGAAGTGCTCGCAAAACAGCCGGGTGAAATGCTTGATACAAATCCGCTACCTGGGCATTGTTTCGATCAACTGCCAACAAATACTGTGTCAGGTCATTACTGCCAACAGACAGGAAACTGACTTTACGGGACAACTCTGCAGCCAGATACACAGCCGCCGGAACCTCTATCATCACCCCGATAGGGGGCATACGAACCTTGTAACCCTCTTCCAGCAATTCTTTATAGACACGATGGATCAATCCTTTTGATGCATCAACTTCCTGGATATTGGTAATCATTGGCAACAGGATTTTTAAATTATCCAAGCCTTCACTGGCCTTGATCATCGCCCGGATTTGCGCCAGAAATATTTCCGGGTGATCCAGTGTCACCCGAATACCACGCCACCCCAGAAAGGGATTGTCTTCTTCTATAGGAAAATAAGGCAACGACTTGTCACCGCCTATATCCAAAGTACGCATTGTGACGCTATGTGGTGCAAAGGCTTCCAGTTGCTCCCGATAAATAGCCCGTTGCTCTTCTTCACTGGGGAAACGTTCGCGCAACAAAAAAGGCACTTCTGTCCGGTAAAGCCCTACACCTTCTGCGCCTCGCTCAAGTGAGCGCAGCACATCAGCCATCAGTCCGGTGTTGACGAACAAAGGCATGCGATGATTGTCACGCGTGGTACAGGGCAAATCCCTCAGGGCTTCAAGCCCTTTCACCATTTCCTGTTCTTCGTGGAAGATATGTTCGTATTGCTTACGCAATTGTTCACTGGGATCAGTGAACACCGCCCCGCGATAACCATCCACGATTGCAGGACGACCATCCAGCTGGGTGTATGGCAAATCCACAGCCCCCATAACCGCCGGAATATCCATGGCGCGAGCCAGAATAGCGACATGCG
Source organism: uncultured Cellvibrio sp. (assembly GCA_965650675.1). Taxonomy (GTDB): domain Bacteria; phylum Pseudomonadota; class Gammaproteobacteria; order Pseudomonadales; family Cellvibrionaceae; genus Cellvibrio. The sequence goes on along the minus strand of CBFGPN010000018.1, from coordinate 34,876 downwards.
AATTGCTGGAACCCAGCACAGATACCAAACCCGCCAGTTTTTCTTTGGGGATTTCACCCAACATGGATGCCGTGAGTTCTTCCCCCATCAAAATGGTTTTATCCGGGTAAACACGAATATCCTGGCTGGTTTTTTGAATGTATGCCAAAACCCGACAGCCCAAATCACGCAGATCTGCAGCCCGCTCACGCAAGTAAGCATCCGGCATGGAATTGAAAATACTCTCATGAGCGAGAATTACCTGACTCCAGGAATAAGCAGCATCCATACCGGAACGAATCTTGTCGATAACCTCCGTCCCAAGGGAAGCATCGTCCAGAATTGCAATATAAGCGTCGAACAATGCCTGCTCTTGCAGGTTAATTCTGGATTTGAAACTAACCCCCAACATCTTCATGTCCTGACGAACTGCAGCAAGGGCATCCGTAAACAAAATCACTTCCCGCTCGATATTGGAACAAGGTCTGTTGGGCACCGAACGCAGATCCGCCTGGGGTGCTATGACAACTACTTCACCAATCGCAACACCTGAACAACCTGAAACACCCTTGAATCGGGCCTGTACTGCTTTTTCGCCTGCGGGCACCACCACACCTGTTGCCTCAGCGTGAGCAATCAAACCCGCCAGCTGTGCTGACATAGTCACCAGAAAGGCTTCCTCGCCCTCATCAAATCTGCGCTGCTCTACCTGCTGGACAACCAACACCCCCAGAACTTTTCGGTGATGGATAATCGGCACGCCCAAAAATGAGCTATAGCGTTCCTCACCAGTTTCAGGAAAATATTGATAACTGGGATGTGCTTCGGCTTGATCAAGGTTAATCGGCTCTTCCCTTACCACCACTCGCCCCACCAAACCTTCGCCCGCCGCCAGACGAACAGCTCCGACAGCTGCCGGATTCAAGCCGTCTGTCGCCATCAATACATAATCGCCTCCGGCGTCTCGCAGATATACAGAACACACCTGGGTTTGCATGGCTTCCTTAACGCGCTGGACGATAATCTCCAACGCCGATTTCATATCGCGGGCTGAATTGACTTCCTGAACTATGGATCTGAGGGAACTGAGCATAGGTGTTACTCATTCCCCGTCAATTCAAGTGATGATATGTGCTGGCTATGCACCAAAGACAATTCTTTTAATGCGCGACGATACACATCGCGTTTGAAAGCCACGACTTTACCCAAAGGGTACCAATAGCTGACCCATCGCCATTCGTCGAATTCGGGTTTATCTATTTGATTATTCAAGCGGACACGACTGTCTTCAGACAAGAGTTGCAGCAAAAACCAACGTTGTTTTTGGCCTACACAAAGTGGTTGCGAATTATGACGAACCAATCGTTCGGGCAAGCGGTAGCGGAGCCAACCGCGAGTAGATGCCAACAATTTCACATCATGCGGACGCAAACCAACTTCCTCATGCAACTCACGAAAGAGTGCGTCTTCAGGTGATTCATTATCATTAATACCCCCCTGTGGAAATTGCCATGCATCCTGGCCACCAATGCGTCTGGCCCAGAGCAACTGGCCATGATGATTGGTCAATATGATGCCTACATTCGGGCGAAACCCGTCAGAATCTATCACGTTTAAAATTCCACTCTTCCAGGCTGATTAATGCTGCCCGGGAACAATATTGATTTCAGCGCCTGAATTATCAAGCCGTGAAACACCTGTTTTTCTGCACTATATCAGGCTTGAAAAAGGTGGCAAGCATGAAGCTTGTGAGTGATGCAGGAAATTCAGGGAAAGATTGAGCTGGCAGTCTATGCCCGTTATCCTGCCAGCCTTGATTTCATTTAACAGGATATTACCTTGCGCCTTGCCATTTTTGATTTGGATAACACCCTGATTGCTGGTGACAGCGACCACGCCTGGGGACAATTTCTGGTAGAAAAAAAACTGGTTGATGGCGAAAACTTTCGCCGTGCCAATGACCGTTTTTATGAAGAGTACAAAGCTGGAACACTCAATATTGTCGAATACCTGCAGTTTTCCCTGACCCCGTTAACACATCACAGCATGGAAAAACTGGCTGAATTGCATCAGGAGTTTATGCAGAATTACATTCAACCCATGATGCTGGATAAAGCAAAACAATTGTTGATAGATCATCGCATACAAGGCGATTACCTCTTGATCATCACCGCCACCAATGGTTTCGTCACTCGCCCCATAGCCACCGCATTAGGTGTCGATGACATACTCACCACTGATCCGGAAATTGTTGATGGTCGTTATACCGGTAAATTTATTGGTATTCCCACTTTTCAAAAAGGAAAAGTTATTCGTCTGGATGATTGGTTAAAGGAAAAAAAATTCAATTTAAATGATGCATTCTTCTACAGCGATTCAATTAATGATTTGCCATTATTGGAACAAGTTCCCAATCCGGTAGTGGTAGACCCCGATCCGAAATTACATGCGATTGCGGTTGAACGAGGCTGGAAAATAATTAGCTTGCGCTGAACATTTTTTGATTACATAGAGATAACACCATGCCTGTTAAATTGTGGATGCAACGCATCAGTTTGGCAGCAACATTATTGTTGTTAATTGGCTGCGTATCGTTATTAACAGATTGGGACAGAATTTACGGCCCGGCGTTACCCAAAGAATTTCAACCCGCAGCCAGCAAAACCAACCAGCTTACCTATCAGGATATAAAACCCGTACTTGATCAACGGTGTACGGTTTGTCACGGTTGTTATGACGCACCATGCCAATTGAAACTGGATTCTTATCAAGGATTACTGCGTGGAGCCAGCACAGAAAAAATTTATGATGGCGCGCGCCTTTTGGGAGTAGCCCCTACACGCATGTTTGAAGACGCATTAACGACAAGCGAATGGCGTAACAAAGGTTTTTTTCCTGTGCTGAACGAGCGACGCAATAATGGTATCGCTAATATTGATGCCAGTGTTATGGCTCAAATGCTATTACTAAAACAACAACATCCTTTACCCAATGAAGCCGTCTTGTCCGATCATTTCAATTTTTCATTGAATGCCTCGCATGTTTGTCCATCGATTGAAAAATTTGCCAGCTATAAAAAATCACAACCTTTGTGGGGAATGCCTTATGGATTACCGGCAGTATCGCGCAAGGAACACCAGAATTTAATTAACTGGTTGGCGCAAGGTGCGATATACGGAAAAGAAGAGGTCGTATCAGATGCAGAAAAATCAGCAATCGATCAGTGGGAAAAACTACTCAATCAGGACAATCTGAAATCACAATTAGCGAGCCGCTATATTTATGAGCATTTATTTTTAGCGCAATTATTTTTTGATCATGACAAACAAAAATCCAGTCAGCATAGACATTATTATCGGCTGATTCGGTCCCGCACAGCACCCGGACAAGCTATTGATCGCATTATCAGCTTACGCCCTTATGATGATCCACAAACCAGTCGTGTCTATTATCGTTTATGGCGAGACCCCGCCAGTGTAGTTGCCAAAACGCATATGCCTTATCGCCTTGATGACAAACGCATGGCTGAGTGGAAAAAATTATTTTTTAATGCAAATTATCAAGTCACCTATTTGCCATCCTATGCAATCGAAACTGCATCCAATCCGTTTATTACTTTTGCCCAGATACCCATTGATTCACGCTATAGATTTATGTTGAGCGAAGCCCGTTTTACCATCATGAATTTTATCAAAGGCCCGGTGTGTCGGGGGCAGGTTGCACTGAATGTCATTCAGGATCATTTCTGGGTATTTTTCTTTGATCCGGCAACACAAAACTCACCGGAAAATGAAAAATTTCTAATCGACAATTTAAAACAACTGGATTTACCTGCCGAAGTGGGTAATAGCCTTAGACCTATCAGCAACTGGCAACGCTATGCAGAATTACAAAAAGAATATCTTGCCGCAAAAGCAGCTTTTGTATCTTCACTGGTACAAACAGAAGCACACGCAGGCACAGATATTATTTGGAACGGCGACAATGGCACTAATCCCAACGCAGCACTGACCATATTTCGCCATAGTGATAGTGCCAGTGTTTATCAGGGAATGATCGGTAATCCACCCAAAACTGCATGGGTTATTGGATATCCATTATTGGAGCGCATTTATTATTTGTTGGTCAGCGGATTTGATGTGTACGGAAATGTCACCCATCAATTACTCAGTCGTGTGTATATGGATTTTTTGCGCATTGAAGGCGAAATGAATTTTATTGGGCTATTACCGAAAGATGCGGCCGAAAAAGAAATAACATTCTGGTATCGCGACGCAGAAGATGAACTAAACTCTTATCTAAAAATTTACCTTGAAAATGTGCAACCCAATAAAAATTTTACTTACAGCAGCAACAACCCAAAACTGGAACTATACGAAACTCTTCGTCAACATCTGGGTGCTGCCAGTAAATCCCCTCATCAAATAACTGACAAATCATTGGCGAAAGATGAATATCAACTGATTGAAAAACTACGCCACGCATCAGGGAAATCCATTCAATTTTTTCCACAAACAACCATTATTCGAATCCCCAGATCAGGTTTATTCACTCTGGTTCATAACAACGCCTATAGTAATATTTCACATTTGTTTGGCGAAGAAAAACGACGCATTCCCGATGAAGATTATTTCACTGTTGCTCACGGCATAATTGGCGCATACCCCAACAGTTTTATGCAGGTCAACAAAAAAGATTTGGCTGATTTTGTTACGCAAGTCAGCAATATAACCAACGAAGCAGATTATCAATTGTTGCGTGACCGATACGGTATTCGCCGCAGCAACCCCCGCTTTTGGGAATTCAGCGATCAGGTTCATCACGATTATTATTTGTCTGAACCTGAGGATGCCGCCATTCTGGATTACAACCGCTTGGAAAATCGCTAATGCACGAATAAAAACTTAATTTCGAAGAAAAATTGGACAAGGTGAATTGAACAAAACGGCAACCAATCAAGCCAAATAAATTCGCGCAAATACTGCTTTCAAATAATCCGTTTCAGGAATAGCCGGATGCACCGGGTGATCCGGCCCTTGTCCACCCTGACCAAGAATTTGCACTTGTCGATCGAGGTGTCGCCCAGAGGCGCGCACAATTTCCAACAAGGTATCTTTTGCCAAATGCATTGAGCAAGACGCCGACACCAAAATTCCATCACGCCCTAACAAACGCATGGCCAATTCATTAATATGACGATAGGCAGCTTCACCGGCTTTTTGATCTTTTTTGCGTTTAATAAACGCAGGGGGATCTAACACAATCACATCAAAACGTTCGTCTTCAGCGATTAAATGTTTTAATACATCGATAGCTTTACCCTGAATTCCACTAACGTTTTCCAGATGATTTAATTCCGCATTACGCGCAACACCTTCGAGCGCAGATTCGGAAGCATCGACACAAATCACTTCTGCTGCGCCCGCAGCAGCAGCCTGAATTCCCCAACCACCAATGTAAGAAAACACATCGAGAACACGCTTGCCTTTTACATAGTGTTGCAACTGTGCACGATTGATTCGATGATCGTAAAACCAACCGGTTTTTTGTCCGCCGTGAATCGGTGCGAGAAATCGTGTGTTGTTTTCAATTAATTCGACCCACTCGGGCACTTCACCAAACGCAACTTCGGTATATTCCGGCAAATTCTCCAACACACGCGCACTGTGATCATTATTCAATAAAATACCTTTGGGTTTGATCACTTGCACCAAGGCTTCAATGATTTCATCTTTTACCAATTCCATTCCAGCACTGGCAATTTGCACCACCAAATAATCACCAAAACGATCCACCACCAATCCGGGAAGCAAATCCGAATCGCCATAAATCAATCGATAACAGGGATGCTCAAACACCATCTCACGCAGAGATAAGGATTGTTTGATGCGGTGCACCAATAAAGATTTGTTTAACGGATGCGCAACATCACGATTAATAACACGTGCGCAAATCAAACCATTTGGATTCACCAAGGCAATCGCCAAAGGTTTGCCACTATGACTGGTGACCAATGCCTGCTGACCCATGGTGAAGTTTTTCAAGGGTGATTTGTCGGTATCGACTTCATTACTGTAGATCCACAAATGCCCCATTTTCAAACGGCGATCAGCTTGGGATTTTAAAATCAATTGGGGTAGTGACATGGTGTTTTTACTCGCCGATGAAAAGGCAGCGATTATAAACAGCTACGACCCAAAAAACGCCTTCCGTTTAAGTTGAAGCAGTCAAATAGATAGACTAACCTTAGCGATTGAATTGGCACTCTGATTGAGAGCCACTTCTCACTTGACTAATCAACACCGGTCATTGGTGTTTCAACCCAGGACGAATCATGCGTACATCATATTTTATTCAGACCACAATGCTTTCATTAGTGTGTTTTTTGACTGCTTGTGGTGGCGATAAGCCCACTACCGACACTGGTACATCCAGCTCTAATGGCAACACAACTACAAGCTCCAGCACCGCGGCAGCAACTACCGCAGCCAAAATAGGTTCAGGCTCCGGAACAGGATTCAGTGAAGGTGTGATCAATGTGGGCATAGGCACCACCACCCTGTCTGCCGGCGGAACAACAGAATTAACAGTCAACCTTGTGACATCAGACAACACTCTGGCAAGCAACTCCCTTACCGTTACATTTAATTCTCCTTGTTACGCCACCGGGGATGCCATATTCAAATCCGGATCATCTATCACAAATAAGGCATCATCCACCGAAGGAGAAGCCGTCATAACCTATCAGGCAAACGGTTGTGTTGGCGATGATTTAGTTACAGCTTCTGTAGCTATAAGTGGAGTTTCAAAAACAGCTACGGCTACGATAGATGTGGCGCAAGACACAGTCACTGCTATCGAAACCATCAGTGTTGTGCCCGCCACAATTAGCCTAAAAGGAACCGGCGGCAAAGAAACATCTACAGTCACTTTTCGCGTGACAGGCTCAACCGGAAGCCCGGTGAAAAACACAACCGTTGACTTCTCATTGAACTCAACCGCTGGTGGCCTCGCTCTGGCGAGCGCATCTGGTGTAACAGATTCCAAAGGTGAGGTTTCAGCCACTGTGCAGTCGGGATCTATCCCAACCAATGTGAATGTCACCGCAACAGCCAGAGGTTTTACAGTTTCAACCCAATCAAACGATCTTGTTGTATCAACTGGAATTCCTGATCAAAACAGTATTTCGTTGTCAGTAAGCACTTACAACCCTGCCTCATGGGAAACTGATGGCGTTGAGATTGACGTTACAATACTGCTTGCCGATGCATTCAATAACTTCGTTCCGGATAATACAGCTGTTTATTTCACCGCAAGTGGCGGCGCAATCGACTCCAACTGCAAAACTGAAGGGGGCTCATGCAGTGTTAAATGGCGTAGCCAGGAGTTTCGTCCATCAAATGGCCGAGTGAAAATCCGGGCAACCACAGAAGGAAATGAAAGCTTTACCGATGTGAATGGTAATGGCTACTACGATTCAGGTGTGGATATATTCAGAAACACAGGTAATTGCACCTACAACGTGCCGACCACTTGTGACGATCTGGTTGAAGCTTATCTCGACAAAAATAGTAACAACCAACGCGACAATGACGATGAGTTTGTTGACTACAACAATAACTCCGCCTTTGATACAAATAACGGAATTTACAATGGTGTTCTTTGTAAAACAGAAGGGGCTGGCTGTACAAAAACCGGCGTAACCATACGCGATGATGCCACTATTGTTATGTCGAGCATTTATCCTCAGTTGATAGGGGGCATGCTCCCGGGTCAACCAAGTAATGTGATTGTTGGAGCAGGGGAATCAAAGCCATATACCATCACTTTAGCTGACAGTTTGGGTAACTCTATGCCTGCGGGCACCAAAATTACCATTACTTCAGATACCAATGGTACTGTCACTCATAACTTCCCGACCTCCGGCGTCGTTGCAACAACAATAGACCCTGTGTCATTTACAGTGACAGTCAAAGGGCATGCATCTGAACCAACAACTGGAAGCTTTTACATCAACGTCACTGCTGGTGGCATCACTACATCAACTGCTGCCACGACCATAAGTAGCAACTAGACCTCAAAAACCCTGGCTCAATTGAGCCGGGGTTTTATTTGAAAAGAGTTACATACCCCTCTTTATACCCCGGATACAAAAATTCAAAACCGGTTTTTTTCAAACGCTGATTGCATATTTTTTTATTGCTGCGTTCTGATTTCTCGTCGCTTGTCGCAGTATTTTCAATTCCCAATTGTTGCGCAATCCAGATTTGAATTTCGTTCATAGGGACAGGTGTGTCATCACTGGCGAGATATAAATTTTCTATCGATTGTATTTTTTGTTTTTCAATGAGATGCGCCAATACACGAGCGCAATCATCAGCGTGTAAACGATTGGTAAATCCCATTGAAGAGGAAATTTTTCCGCTTTTGACTTGATTGATTAATCGTTCACGGCCAGGTCCATAAATACCACTGAATCTGACAATACACACAGGCAAGCCCGAATTACGCAAACTGTTTTCCGCTTCCAGCAACCGCTTTCCTGAAAAGCTATCTGGTTCAGTGATGGAGTTTTCATCCACCCATGAACCATCATCTTGCGCATACACGCTGGTACTGGATACAAACAAAATCAACCGTGGCTTTTGATTTAACAATCGCAAATTTTCAAGCAATATCCTGGTGATTTGTACATAAGCTTTTCTATAGCCTTCATCACTACGCTCATCCGGTGTCATGCTGATCAGGATCACATCCGGGATTGTTTCAGAGAGAAGACGATTCATTAAAGAAACATTATTGAGATCGGCATTCATCCATCTGAAATGAGGTAACTCATGTGGCGGCATACTGCTACGACGCACACCCACAATTAAGTAAGTATCAACAGGCAATTCATTCGCCAATCGCATACCAATATCACCGCAACCTAATATGAGTAATTTTTCTTGAGCAGTTTGAAACATTTGCTTATTCTTCCTATTCTAATAGCGCTAAGCTATTTATTAATATGAAATCATAGGTAATGCATTATGACACTGACCGAATTGCGCTACATAGTCACCCTGGCACAAGAACAACACTTTGGCAGGGCTGCTGATCGCTGTTATGTCAGTCAACCTACACTGAGCATTGCTGTTAAAAAACTGGAAGATGAATTGGGTGTTGCCCTGTTCGAACGCACCAAATCACGCGTACAGCCTACACCGCTTGGTGAACAAATTATTGCGCAGGCCAATTTGGTACTGGAACAAACTGCAGCGATAAAAGATTTGGCAGATGCCGGCAAAGACCAACTCAGCAGCCCGCTTTCTGTAGGCGCCATATTTACTGTAGGCCCTTATCTTCTGCCCAAATTTATTCCTCACTTGCAACAATTGGCGCAACGTATGCCGCTCTATGTTGAAGAGGGCTACACCCACAATTTACGAAAAAAATTACGCAACGGCGAGTTGGACGTGATTATTATCGCCTTGCCCTTTTCTGAACCCGATGTTGTCACGCAAACATTATTTGAAGAGCCTTTTGTTGTACTTATGCCAAAAAATCATCCACTGGCAACACAAAAAAAAGTGCAAGCATCTGAACTGAGCGACCAAAAAATGTTGTTGCTGGGTGAAGGACATTGTTTCCGCGATCAGGTACTGACGACCTGCCCGAATTTACAACCACACAATGATGAATCCAGCCAAATTAAAACCGTTGCCGAAGGCAGCTCGTTAGAGACATTACGACATATGGTGGCGTCGGGACTGGGCATCACCATTTTGCCCTTGTCTGCCGCCGAAAGTTCTTTATACACACAAGACATTTTAGTCACACGACCATTTGAAGATCCTGCGCCCAGCAGAACTATTGCGCTGGCATGGCGTGCCAGTTTTCCACGGCATAAAGCAATTGACGCTTTGCGAAAAGCCATTCAACAATCGCGTCAAAAATAATTTATTTTTGTGGCGTAGGTTGGAAGAGCGCAGCGACTTCCGACAAATTATTTAGAATAGGAATAAAATGTCGGAATTCGCTGCGCTCTTCCAACCAACGCCTGACAATTAACACAATAAACCGTTGAGCGATCACCTAATCGAATTTCTTTTAAGGTTTTTGCACAATTAACACAAGCTTGATTACCACGACCATACACCAATAGCTGTTGTTGAAAATAACCCGGTTTTCCATCACCACCAACAAAATCGCGCAAGGTAGTTCCGCCTTGGTCTATTGATCTCTGCAATACGAAACGAATTTTTTCAACCCAGAGATCGGCTTCTTTTTTGGTGAGTGTTGAAGCTTTGCGAATTGGTTTTATTCCCGCCATAAACAAACTTTCGTTGGCGTAAATGTTCCCGACCCCTACCACTACATGATTATCCATAATAAATTCTTTTAAAGTTTTGCTGCGACCACGACTTTTTTGCCAAAGATACTCAGCGTGAAAATTTTCAGTTAATGGTTCAGGCCCCAATTTTTTCAGCAATTTATATTCTTCAGGATTACCTTCAACCCACAACCAACAACCGAAACGACGGGGATCGGAATAGCGCAAGCTGATATTGCCAAACTGTAAATCAATATGATCATGGAATAGAGGTGGCTCATTGGCTGGAACAATCCGTAAACTGCCTGACATGCCCAAATGAACCAACAGATGACCATCGCCGATAGACAACAGCAAATATTTCCCTCGACGATAGGCAGAACGAATTTTTTTACCGGTAATTATCTGTGACAATCCGGACGTTACCGGCCAACGCAATTGCGGCTGACGGATAATTAATCGAGTAATTTTTTTGTGGAGTATATGCGGTGAAATACCGCGTAAGGTTGTTTCAACTTCAGGTAATTCCGGCATGTGATATCCAGCTCATAAAAAAATCAAACACTACCGGCATTCAAGCGCATCAGCAAGATCAGTTGATTGGCAATTAATTGAAATTCTTCATACTGCCTGGCGTTGAAGTGGCCATCCACTGCATCGGCATACATAATCGCCAGCAAGCGCTTGTTATGTTGTAACGGCGCCAGAAAAATATCGCCTTTTGCCTGAAAGATTTGTAGTTGGCCTATGTCTTTTACATATTTGGATTTATGCCACAAAGGTTTTTGATTTAATAATATGTCATGTAACAGTTCGCCCTTATGCAAGTGATCCAGAGTGATCTTGATTTGTTGTCTCCATATATGTGTGCCCTTACCTGCAACATAGCGCACATCCAGTGTTTTGGTTTTGTAATCTATGACACAAATGCAAGAACGTGGAATCCGGGAACCCTCATACAGTGCGAGTAGTGCTGCCTGTGTTGTTTCAGAAATACTGCTTCCGGATAACATCAGTTGATGCAATTTATTGAAATGCTGCTGAAAAGCATAATCGGAAATTTCCTGCCCAACGTCATCTTCCTCTCTGGTTGTTTCTTCCTTGACTGTCTCCTCCAAATGGCTGGGATCAGGCAATGCGCTGATTAAAATATCCGCGCCATAATTTTTGGCGATCACTGATGCTTCATCCGCTTTTAACATTACTTGCTTTTTTGCATCATCAATGGAAATTTTACAAAGACGGCTCACTTGCTCACACAAATTAATTACACCGGGACTCTGCATGCCTTTATTAATTTGTTTACTGAGCTCATTACCCAGAGCGACGGCTCGCGCACGAATACTGGGATTAGTCCTGGCTTCTGTCGCCTCCATAATTAAATCGCCAAGTGACCAATCTTTAATAAGCTGTTGGTTCAATACCAACAAATCAGCTCCCAAATACTCAAGCGATAAACTGCGTTCCTGTTCGGGCTGTAAATTGCGAGCTTCAATAAATTCCGTCACCACTTGCTTGCCCGTGGAAAGCAACGCCAGCTCTGCGATATTTCGCAAGAGTGCAGCAATAAATACCTGCTCACGATTTTCAGCATCCAGATTGGCGACCATAGCTCGCGCCTGTACTGCAGCATGAAACGCACGCGCCATACTTTTTATCAATTCTTCTTGTGGCTTTCCTTTTAAAAAAGTTTCTATGACACTGCTGGCGAGAGTAATTGTTTTGAGATTTTCGAAACCCAAACGTACTATGGCGCGGGAAACCGTTTTTATCGGTTCAAAGGCTATGTTGTAGTGAACAGAGTTGGCAACTTTCAGAACACGAGAAGTTAAATTGGCATCGCGTAAAATTATTTTGGTGAGGTCGTCAGCACGGCTCAATTCGTTCTGGCTGGCCTCACATATATCCCTGACAACCGCATTTAATGTGGGTAATTCCCTATCCACCAAACAACCCATCCAGGCATCAAGACCGCGTATTTCTGCCATATAGAAACCGTTCAACTGTGATTGTTAAATGAGTGTAGACGAGGCCTGGATTTTGGGTTTTTTCAGGCAATAAAAAACCCGACACAAGGTCGGGTTTTTCGAATAACGACGGCTTATTTGATCTTGCCTTCTTTGTAGACCACGTGCTTGCGTACAACCGGGTCATACTTTTTGATTTCCATTTTTTCTGGCATGGTGCGCTTGTTCTTGTCAGTCGTGTAGAAATGACCAGTACCAGCAGATGAGTTCAAACGAATTTTTTCACGCATGGCTTAGCTCCTGTTAAACTTTTTCGCCGCGAGCACGGATATCAGCCAATACAGCTTCAATACCACGCTTGTCGATGATGCGCATGCCTTTCGGCGTTAAACGCAGGGATACAAAACGCTTTTCAGCTTCAACCCAGAAACGATGCGTCTGCAGGTTTGGCAAAAAACGACGTTTGGTGTGGTTTTTTGCGTGGGATACATTGTGACCAGTAATTGGGCGCTTACCCGTTACTTGACATACCTTGGACATTTTATTGCCTCATTCAAATCAAACGCGCTTGGCTGGAAGCGCTGTGCCAGAACCGTAAAACAGACTAACAACCAGCCTTGGGCATGTTGTGTGCAGCCTATCTTGCCTACTATTTTGCTACCATCTTTTCTAAAGGCGGCGAAAGGAGTCAATAAGACACTGCCGCAAAGAGCCGCGCTTTATACCAAAAGACACCCCCAATAGCAACGAGAAGCTGGTTTTTTGATCCCTAAATCAATTTTGTCCCTGTGGATAAGTGTAAAGCTTCACTTTTTGTATTCCATACTCACCGAAAGGAATTCTCGCATGTCTCCCTTGATGATTTTCATCGCCATTCAGGTAACGCTTGATTACCCATTTATCCTTCACATACTCACCCTCCTCAATCGACTCAATGCCCACCTGCAATCCGTTCATCCGGGAAGTGAAGGTCGTGACAATCCCGGTTCCGGCAATCAAAAACTCATCATTTGCCAATTGCATGACCAACCCCGCAGTCAGCGGCCAAGTGTCTTGTTTGGCCCCATCTGTCCAGCCGAGGGTATGGTCATGACGAACAGTAAAACGATAGCCACCCAAATCAAATCCTTGCTGAAGCGTATTTTTACTTTTGTCGAGCAGGACACCCCGCATATTCCCTGTTTGCTGATGTCGCAAAATCAATGGACTCAACTGCTTCAACAAACGATAGGATTCGGACAAGCCGGTTTCTGTTTCAGGATTGGGAGAATCAATTGAAAAGGGTGAAAATCCCAATGTGTTGTAATTGCCTAATGCATACCACAACCGCGGAATCACCGCCGGTTCGTAACGAATCTCAGGAATAAACAAGGGATCACCCTGACGCACATATAAATCACTCCAATATTGAAAATCAGGGTTATAAAAATCTGGCGTCAGCAGATCGATTTGAGGTGCGGCCGCTTTCCACACATCCATTAGATGTGGCAACGGGCCACCGCTGGGATATTCCCCGGGACGCAAGCCGGGGCGGTGATTCAAAGCAGCATTTACAAATGTCGGTAATGGATAAATTGCCTTTCCTGCGGCCGCAATTTCATTGGTATAAATCGCCAAATACCAAGCAATAAAAATTTCCTCTGCCACCAACCCTTCGCCAAAAATATCTTCCCAGTTACCTTGTGTACGAAAGTCATTTTTCTTCCACAATTGATAAAGCTCGGGCACCAGTTTTTCTTTATTGATTTGCAAGTAATCCAATAATTGCCGAGGTACCTGTTCGCGATAAGCTGTATTCGCAGCAAAACTGTAATCGCGCGCATCCGGCAACATGGCAATTTCGTTTTCGACTTGCAGCATCAACACTGTCTGTGTTTTTTCGTCAACTTTTTTCAGATGGCGAACCAAGGCCGTGTAAGCGGATAAATCAGCCTGTAAATTATTCCGGGAAAATGGCGAAAGAATTTCCTGCAACCTGCCTTGACGATCCACAACACGAGCATAGGTTTTTACATCCCGTTTGACCCAACCCGGCACATAACTGGACATACTATTTTTCCAACTGCCAAACCAAAGCAGTATCAGTTTCAGATCATTAGCTCGTGCGTCGCGTAACAATTCATCCAGTAAAGTGAAATCAAAATGGCCTTGCTCAGGTTCAATCAACTCCCAATAAACGGGCACCAGTACAGTATTCAGATTCATAGACTTGAGTTTGGGCCAGACAGGTTTCATGTAACTTGCAGTGGAAGCACTGGAATTGGCCAACTCACCACCGAGAATCAGAAAAGGCTTATTGTTTACCAATAAACTGGTCGCATTATGTTGAGTGTGCAGCCGGGGGATATCGGCATTCACTGCCACACAGAAGCACAACAGAAAAGAAAGCCAGAGTGGATGGATTCGCAGAGATAAATGAATAAGTTTCAAACCAGAACCTCGTTATTGTCATAAAGATAATAAGCCCCAGTCTAAAATAAAACCCAAAGCTTTGAAATCGGATTCCGGTGCAGATTTATTTTATCGATGCTTCAAAGCAGACCCTGCTCTGCAAAAGACATCACATCCCGATTTCCCACAATCATATGATCAAGTACAGAGACATCAATTAACTCCAATGCAGACTGCAAGCGACGAGTAATACGCTGATCTGCCTGACTGGGCTCCGCAATACCGGATGGATGATTGTGGGCGAGAATAACAGCCGCTGCATTATGATGTAATACACGCATAATAATTTCGCGAGGATAGACTGATGCAGCATCCAGAGTGCCGAAAAAAATTTCTTCGTAAGCCAGCAATTGATTTTGTGTATCCAAAAATATCACCGCAAAAACTTCGCGCACATGATGCCGTAATTTTGCACGCAGAAAATCACGGACTTTGTCAGGGTTGGACATCACATCACCTGTTTGCAAACTGGCAGAAAGATGTCGCCTCGCCATTTCCATAACAGCTTGCAGTTGTGCATATTTGGCTTTGCCCAACCCCAATCCACGACAAAACTCTTCCTGGGAGGCTTCCAGCAAAGGGCGTAACCCACCAAAGTTAATGAGTAATTCACGCGCGAGATCCACAGCCGATTTACCTGCGCAACCTACGCGCAGAAAAATTGCCAATAATTCAGCGTCCGAGAGTGCGTCAGCACCTTGTAAAAGAAGTTTTTCGCGGGGACGTTCGGCCTCAGGCCAATCAGTAATAGACATAACGATTCCTTGTTTAGGGGGGACTGGATTGTTTCTTGATCCATGAACATTCGAAAAGCCGCGCAAGAATGCTATCTTAACCGCCTTGAGTCAACCAGCTGAAAAGGTTTAAGGACATTACCCATGTCATCACTCACCAATAAACGCATTTTACTGGGTGTAACCGGTGGAATTGCAGCCTACAAAAGTGCTGAGCTAATCCGTCGGCTGGGTGATGCCGGGGCCGAGGTTCAAGTCGTGATGACACCGGCCGCGCAGGAATTTATAACACCACTAACGTTGCAAGCTCTCTCGGGCAATCCGGTTCACACCCATCTGCTGGATCCCGCAGCGGAAGCCGGAATGGGGCATATTCAACTGGCTCGCTGGGCCGATCTTGTTTTGGTCGCGCCCGCCACTGCCGATTTTATTGCCCGACTGGTTCAGGGAATGGCCAATGATTTGTTGACCAGTATTTGCCTCGCAACCAGCGCACCGCTGGCAATCGCCCCGGCAATGAATCAGGGCATGTGGAACAACGCCGCCACGCAAGACAATATGCAGCAATTACAAAAACGATCGATAACAATCCTGGGGCCGGATTCAGGCTCACAAGCCTGTGGCGATATTGGCATGGGACGCATGCTGGACGTAAGTGATTTGGTAGAAGCTGCCAGCCAGCTATTTTTAACAGGCGCTCTCGCAGGAAAGCGTGTTGTTATTACGGCAGGACCAACCCGTGAAGCTCTCGACCCGGTTCGCTATCTCAGCAACCACAGTTCCGGCAAAATGGGTTATGCCTTGGCAAAAGCAGCTGTTGAAGCAGGCGCAACAGTAACTCTGATCAGCGGCCCCACCAATCTGGTATGCCCGGATCGGGTAGAGCGCATATCCGTCATTAGCGCAGAAGACATGCTCACTGCCTGCTTGCAATACAGCAAACAATGCGAGATTTTTATTGCTGCCGCAGCTGTTGCCGACTATCGTCCAGTGGATTTTTCTACTCAAAAAATCAAAAAGCAGGCGGGCGATCGGTTGGTTTTAAACCTGATCAAAAACCCTGATATTGTCGCCACCATTGCCAATCTTGAACACAGACCTGAATTTGTTATGGGATTCGCTGCCGAAACTGAAGATACTATTACCCATGCACTGGATAAACTCGTTAAAAAAAATCTGGATATGGTAGCCGCCAATAATGTCAGTTCCCCGGAAATAGGCTTTAATTCAGATGACAACCTGATCAGTCTGGTTACAACAACCCAAGTGCAAGATTTACCTCGCGCCAGTAAAATGACATTGGCGCACATGATTATTGCCAGGATCGCAGAACAGATTTCCAAATAACCAAAACATTGTTAAATACAAAACTCATGACCAATAACAAATCAACCGACCAAAAACGTAACAAAGCAATTATTGAAGCGCATCAGGTCGCCACCAATAAGCGCAACCGGATAAAACAACGCATATTTTTTTCGTTGTTGCTGGTTTTCGCAGCGCTTAATTCTATTGCCGGTTTTTATTTGTATCAGCAACTTATTCTCAGCCATGAAGATGAAAATCTGGCGGCTCTCAGTGAGCAAGTTGCCAATGAACGCAAAGAGGATTTGGCCAACTTTATCAAGCAGCAACGAAAAATGTTTGAAAGCCTTGCCCAGGATCAAACCATCAAACAACGGTTAATTGAGAATAATCCTGAACAACGTAACTTTCATGAAAAAGGACTGGAAGAGCGCCTGGAAGCAATAAAAGTTCGCATCATTCCGTTGGCAACAGCACAAAAAACAGATGAAGGTCCGGTACCTATTCGCTTTTCAGAACTGGATTTAATCGGCCGTGCCGAAAAAGGGGAAATCCCCGCACCGGAAGCACTTAAAATTGGTAAAGATTGGATGGTGCATTGGATTGTCCCTGTGACCAGAGACAATCAGGTGATAGGCACCATTTTGATCACTATGCCGGCACAATCCCTATTCAAACGTTTTCGTGCAGTAGACACCAATCTTGGTGAATTTGAATTATTGCAGGAATTCACAGCCAGCCCGGTACAATCACTGAATAAAGTCGGCGAAGGCAGTAGCAATAACAGCGCAACAATAAAAATTCCGGGAACCTACTGGTCGATTAAATTTACTGCCTCGGATCACTTGAGAAAATCCGCGGCAGAACCACTGACACTCTGGCTGCTTATCATGAGTATTTCACTGTTCGCCAGCATTACCATCTGCTGGATTTTGAGTCGTGTTGCCTACATGATGATGTTGCGCAAAGACACAGGCCAACAACAAAGTTTGCAACAGGTGGTCAGCCTGGCAAAACAAAATATCGACGAAACACCTGTTGGCTTGCTCTACCAAAATAAAGATATTCTGGATGTCGAGATTATTGCAGAAGACAAGAAAATTCTGGGCATAGATGGATCCACAGGAAAACAAACCGGTATCGGCAATAACAATTTACCTGCTGTTGATCCCGATACTATCCCGCCACAAATTTTTCGGGCTTACGATATTCGCGGCGTTTATGGAAAAGAATTAACACTGGATCTTGCGTTCAAATTGGGACATGCAATTGGCAGTGAAGCTCTGGATCAGGGCGAAAAATCAATTGTTGTCGCACGCGATGCGCGCACTCACAGTGAAGACATCACACGCACACTCATCAAAGGTATTTTAGCTACCGGATGCCATGTAATTAACATAGGCATAGTACCAACGCCTCTGCTGTATTTTGCTACTTTTCATTTTAGCGATACCCGCAGTGGCGTGATGGTAACAGCCAGTCATAACCCGAAAGAATTTAATGGTTTTAAAGTTGTCATGCAAAACCAGGCACTTTCTGATAACGGCGTACAAGAGCTCAGGGAACGCATTATTAACCAGCGCTTGCATCAAGGTGCAGGACAAGAAACTTCCCGCGACATTATCAACGCTTATATTGAACGAATTTTTTCCGATGTCGCTATTGCGGGTCAAATCAAAATTGTTGTGGACGCAGCAAATGCAGTACCAGGAATTGTAGCACCGCGATTATTTGAAGAATTGGGTTGTGAAGTGATCCCTCTATTTTGTGAGCTCGATGGCAGCTTCCCCAACCACGATCCTGACCCTACTGTTGAAAAAAATCTGCAAGCGTTAATCGCAAAAGTAAAAGAGACTCAGGCAGATGTGGGCGTTGCATTTGATGGCGACGGTGATCGATTGGTTGTAGTGACGCCACGCGGTGATATTTTGTGGCCGGACAGATTATTAATGTTATTTGCCAAAGATGTTTTGCAACGCAACCCGGGCGCCGATATTTTATTTGATGTTAAATGTTCCCGCTTGCTGAATCAGGTCATCAGTGGTTACGGCGGTCGGCCGATAATGTGGAAAACCGGTCACTCACCTATGAAAGCTAAAATGGAAGAAACAAGAGCGCTTATAGGCGGTGAATATTCCGGTCACATTTTTATCAAAGACCGTTGGTATGGTTTCGATGATGGCATTTATGCTATGGCACGATTACTGGAAATCATCACACTGCGAGACCAAAAAATTGATGCTATTTTCGCTGCCTTCCCATCACAAATATCAACACCGGAAATACGTGTTAATGTTGATGAAAAAGATAAATTTGCTTTAGTTGATGCAATTGTTGCTCGAGCCAAATTCCCGAATGCGGTTGTAAGCACAATAGATGGTTTGCGTGTCGATTTTGAAAGGGGCTGGGCGCTGGTGCGCGCATCCAACACATCAGCTGCATTAACCTTTCGATTTGAAGCAGAGAGCAAAGAAATACTCGAAAAAATCCAGCAGAATTTCAAACAGGAAATTTACCGGATTCATCCAACACTCACCTTAAACTTTTAAACTCATACAGGATTGACCATGTCACTTGATCGCGATTCGGCGATGAATATTGCCAACGTATTAACCGAAGCACTGCCGTACATTCAACGTTTCACCAACAAAACTATTGTTGTCAAATTTGGCGGCAATGCCATGGAAGGTGAAGCACTACAAAACAGTTTCGCACGCGACATAGTGTTAATGAAACTCGTGGGAATGAATCCGGTTGTGGTGCACGGCGGCGGCCCACAAATTGGCAGCCTGCTGGAAAAGCTCAATATTAAATCCGAATTTATTAATGGTATGCGCGTTACTGACAGCGCAACTATGGATGTGGTGGAAATGGTATTGGGTGGAACGGTTAACAAACAAATTGTCAGTCTGATTAATCGTAACGGTGGGCAAGCTATTGGTCTAACCGGAAAAGATGGCCAGTTGATTCGTGCCAAAAAATTAACGGTCACGCACAAAACACCGGAAATGCTGGCGCCGGAAATTCTGGATATTGGGCATGTCGGCGAGGTGGAAAATGTCAACACAGCCGTTATCGATATGTTAATCAACAGTGATTTTATTCCTGTGATTGCACCGATTGGCGTTGATGAAAAAGGAGCGTCTTACAACATCAATGCAGATTTGGTAGCAGGTAAAATAGCCGAGTTTTTAAAAGCTGAAAAATTAATGTTGTTGACCAATGTATCCGGTCTGTTGGACAAACAAGGCAAAGTCTTGACAGGTTTAAGCACCGAACAAGTAGATGGACTCATTGCCGATGGCACCATCTACGGCGGTATGTTGCCCAAAATTGCATGCGCGCTGGATGCAGTAAAAGCAGGCGTCACCAGTGCGCATATTGTTGATGGTCGAGTTGACCATGCCGTGTTATTGGAAATTTTTACCGACGCTGGAGTAGGCACGCTGATTACCAACAAAAAACGCAGTAAATGATTCTATTGTCAGGCCGAAAAATAATTCTTTTCTTTTTCGGCCTGACAATAAACTATAACGATGGTGCCGATGATGCGACTGAAGAGGGTTGCGTGATCTCAATAAAACGTTTTCTATCCTGATCAAATTTATCTGACACTATTTCAAGTTCTTTTTCTCTTTGCTTGACTTGCTGCATCATATCTTTTTCTTTTTTTTGCAAGCTTTCAATTTTTGACAAAATATCTTTATTCACCTGTCTTCCACTTCGCTCCAGTGAAGCCGCTCGACCGGTCTCCTTTGCAAGCTCCTGTTTGGTGGATTCAAAGTTAGCTCTTAGTATCGCCAAATTTGCTTGTAAACTTGCCAAATTGCGTTCTTTGGCCGCGTCTATGTCAGACACCGCACTGTAACTGCGTTTGAGTTCTATATCGGCTTTCAGCCTTTCCTCTTTGGCAATTTTTTCCGCTTTTTGCTTTTCGGCTTCTTCTTTTGTAAGGGACGGAGGCACTACCTTGATGACTTTCCCGGTTATCGAAACAATTTCATATCCCTTACCGGAATACTCTGCAGGAATTTTATTATCCATCACCAACACACCTTCGTTATTTTTATAACGATAGATGACTTTTCCAGGCGTCTGTGTGTTTCGGGTAGCAGACTGGGCTGCTGCCGAAATAACACACATCATCAATAGAGTTAGAAAAATTTTTGTCATGCGATGGTTCACTCACGGTGTTTAAAAAGCTGCGAATTAATCTACCCCATAGGTTTTGCGATAAGCCGAAATTTTTTCGACCATCGCATTCTGATCAGGTTGCTGCTTAAGATAATCAATTATGTGATTTAGATTAATGATGCTAATCACGGGAATACCGAAAGTTTGCTCAACTTCCTGAATTGCCGACAATTCACCCTTGCCCTTCTCCATGCGATTTAGACCTATCACTACCGCAGCAGGTTCAGCGCCGGCATTGCGAATAATATCCATCACTTCACGCACCGCAGTCCCGGCAGTAATTACATCATCCACAATCAATACTCGACCCTTGAGAGGGGCACCAACCATTAATCCTCCCTCGCCATGATCCTTAATCTCTTTTCTATTAAAACAATAAGGGAGATCCCTGTCATATTCATCAGCCAATGCTATAGCGGTTGATGCAGCCAATGGAATACCCTTATATGCAGGGCCAAATAACAAGTCAAATTCTACTGTTGAGTCGTGAATAGCCGCTGCATAAAAACGCCCCAATGCAGCCAACGCACTTCCACTTTGAAAACGACCCGCATTAAAGAAGTAAGGGCTGGTACGACCGGATTTCAAGGTAAATTCACCAAAACATAAGGCACCATGGGAAATGGCCAAGCGGATAAAGTCGTTTTGATAGTTTTGCATGCAAACTTCTCATTAATGAACTATAAGAACTATAAAAAGAATGGATAGATAGAATAACAACAATGAGGTAAGGCGAGTAGACCTGACCCATTTTCATCAAACTCTACCAACATGATGAAAAAATGAGTTAATCCGTAACAATCTTGTTTGTATCGGTAACACTTTTTAATCAAGCTCGGGTATCATACACAGTCCGTTATCAAGGGGCTAACATGAGAGTTATTAGTCTTAGCGTCGATGGTATTCACCAAGCCGCAAAACGCGGTCTTTTTACTTGGCTCGCCAATCAAGACGCCGATTTTATATGTTTACAGGATTTACGTGCACTTGAGCGCGAAATTGATACCAAACCGGAATTCCAGCTTGATGGGTATTTCACCTATTTTTTTGATTCCGGAACCAAACATTACAATGGAGTTGCTATCTACAGCCGACACCAACCCAAAGCATTAATTTATGGATTGGGTTTTGCGTCAGGTGTGGATATGGAAGGACGTTATCTGCAAGTGGATTTCGAGCAATTGAGCATAGGTTCACTGCTTGCACCAAGCGCCTCATCCGAAGCCGAGTCACAAGAAGTAAAAATTAAATTCTTTGATGATTTCCAGGCGCATCTCGACAAAATAACCCGCAAACGTCGCGAATATATTTTTTGTGGCAACTGGCAAATGGCGCACACCGCAAAAGATGTTGCCAATAGTATTGCCAATCAGCATAACTCCGGTTTTTTACCTCACGAACGTCAATGGCTCAGCCAATTGTTTAATCAAATTGGTTACATCGATGCATTTCGAAAAGTGAATCGCGACAATGATGAATACAGCTGGTGGCCCAGTGGAACTGTTGGACAAGGAGATGGATGGCGTACAGATTTCCAGGTTGTATCGAACAGCCTGGGCAACAAAGTGGAATACGCGATTATCTACAAGAAACAACCTTTCTCCAGCCATCTTCCTGTAATCATCGATTACGATATAGAAATGGGCCAGTAATCGATATCACTCATCGCTGACTGCTGGAGTCAGCGATCTCCAACCGCCCCAATTACCCACCAACTTCAATTCCAATGGCGATAAATTTTGATAAATAATCGCCTGATTCATTTCAATTAGTTCTTGATATTTATTGAGCGCCAAACCGAGTTGATGATTATATTCCGGTGTATTAATTATCAAAAACTGTGCCTGTTTGAAATGTAATAATATGGATTCAAATAACTGTTGCATGGGCTCCGCATTGGAATACAAAGGCATATAGGGCACAGATTTGGTGTGCGGTACAGTTGCCAAATGAAATAACACATCGTTTAAATTTTTATAAATAAAAATCGCTTGCTCAACTCGACGCCACGAAAAAATCCAATCCTGATTGTACGGATGCTGCTGCAAATAATTTACCGAATCGTATATTTCAGAGAAATTATTACGCGACGACAAATCATGATGGTCATGTGTTCCTTCAACACCAAAACCACCAACGTTATTTTTTTCTGTCATCGCCAAATTATTAACAACACTGAGTTGAGTATCAAACATACTGAACTTATGTTGATCCATTAACAGCAATTGCTGATATAACTGCCTGTAATTTTCACATTCATTCCCTGACAGGGGCTGACGCTGTTCTACCTTCTCAAATAAATTTTTATGTTTCTCGCGCAATTGACCATTATCAATATGAAAATGAGGTGTCTGGATCGATGCCAATCTATGTAATCCGGAGATATGCCAGGAAAGATATTGTGACGGGAGAGGTGTTGGCACCGATAGAAAAGATAAACAACAAATGAGCACCAACAACAACCAAAAAACCAGATACGTGAAATATCGCGCCAAAGCGCTTATGATTGTACGCATAAACTTACCTGTTAATCGTAATTGTTAACCTGCTTGCTTGCCTTAATAGCAGGGAGAAGATACGGCAAAATACCTGCAGGAAACAAGAGCAGATTATAAATAATTAATGCTCGATAAAATCCTGTAATACCTTGTTCAAATAACGATATCCAAGCGGTGTAGCACGAATAGACCCGTCCACCATCTCAACAAATTTTTTTTCTGTCAGGCGTTGCCAGACCTTTTCTATTCGGGAAAACTCAAGACCTGTTCTTTGAAAAAACAGGCTCAGGGGAACACCCTGTATCAAACGCAAGGCATTCATCATAAATTCCAACGGAAGGGATGCATCGTCCAATAATTCACTGCCTCCACCAAATACATTTTGATGCCCGCTTAGATTGGTGGAAATTTTTGATGATGAAGCAGATTCAAGATAATGTTTCGGCAATCGGGTTTTCCACAATCGAAAAATTTTATCCGGTTGCGTAATCTTTCCGTGCGCACCCGCACCTATACCCAAATAATCACCAAACTGCCAATAATTTAAATTGTGTTGTGCTTGTTTTTGATCACGGGCGTAAGCTGAAATTTCATATTGCCGATAATGCCCTGCCGTCAAAATATCCAAGCCTGCATCCTGTATATCCACCAAAATTTCTTCATCCGGCAATATCGGTGGCTTTGAATAAAACGCGGTATTTTGTTCGATTGTTAACTGATACCAGGAAATATGCTCTGGCGCCAAAGCAATTGCCTGCTGTAAATCAGCAACCGCTGCTTGTTGATTTTGTTCCGGCAAACCGTGCATTAAATCCAGATTGATATTATCGAACCCGGCTTTACGCGCAACATCTATTGCGCGTAAAGCTTCATCCCCATTATGAACTCGCCCAAGCAATTGTAATTGGCGATTTTGAAAACTTTGAATGCCGATGGATAAGCGATTCACCCCGGCCATTCGAAAACCCGAAAACTTTTCCTGTTCAAATGTACCTGGATTGGCTTCCAATGTTATTTCTATATTATTTTCAAACCCAATAATTTCTTCTGCATCTTGCAAAATATTTGCTATAGCGGCCGCAGAAAAAATACTGGGGGTTCCACCACCAAAAAAAATACTGCTGAGTTTACGCCCCTGCGCCAAAATTTGATCCTGCTGTAAATCATGCCGTAATGCATCAACATACTCAGCTTCAGGAATATTATTATCGGATTGATGTGAATTAAAATCACAATAGGGACATTTACGAATGCACCAGGGAATATGAATATAAAGAGCAAGCGGTGGCAACATCAACGACATCAGAAATTTACCAATGTTGACATTTTTTGCACCAATTCGCGCATAGCTTTACCACGATGACTGATCCGGTTTTTCTCTTCTTTACTTAATTCAGCCGAGGCGCATTGATGTGATGGAACATAAAACAGTGGATCATAACCAAACCCTCCAACACCACGCGGTTCACGCAAAATCAAACCTTCCCATATGCCATGACAAATTATCGGGGTTGGATCTTGTGCATGACGCATGTATACCAATACTGCGTGATAACGCGCAGTACGTTTTTCTTCCGGCACGTCAATTAACTCTTGTAATAGTAATGCATTATTTTTTTCGTCATTTGCACCAACACCTGCATAACGCGCAGAATAAATTCCCGGACGTCCATTTAACGCGTCCACCTCAATACCAGAATCATCCGCGATCGCCGGCAAATGCGTTTTGATGCAGGCATAACGCGCTTTGATCAAAGCATTTTCAACAAAAGTCAAACCGGTTTCTTCTACTGATTCAGAAAAAAATTCTGATTGCGGATGAATTTCAAAACCACACCCGCCGAGCAGCTGTTGAAACTCTCGCAATTTTCCAGCGTTGCCACTGGCGAGGATTATTTTTTGGTTCATGGTTTTTTATCTTAAAAAATGGAATTGTTTGTTGCTCACAAGCTTCCCTCACCCTAACCCTCTCCTAAAGGGAGAGGGGATGACTCCCTGATTTATTCACTACGAAGCAATTTAATCCCCTCTCCCTTTGTGAGAGGGCTAGGTTGAGGGCAACATCAATCCTTATAAAGCGTCCGATTAAACTGCACTGTAATCGGCGATGAGCTTTCATTGGCTTTTACTTGAATATCAAAATACAACAAATCTTCATTGTTAAAAACGAAAGGTGCCAGATAATAAGTTACATCACCCTCTTTCACTTCAATAAACTTCAAATCCTGTTTTTGTTGCATCAAGTTACGTGTAACACCAGACACTATTGCAGGTAACCCAAGGCTGGTATTTCCATTTTCAGTTTTGACCAGACTGATATTGACCAATGCGCGATCTTTACCACGCACCAACTTAAATTGTTCAGCAACTGATGCAGGGATATCCGAAGAATTAAACACATTAAAATGAACTGTGTAATCGCCCGCTTTTTGTGAAGTGACGATTTCTTTGGCTTGATCAATTTGTGCAGCCGCAGCAGTTGATAACATGCATAAAAGAATGCCAAGCCATAAAATTTTCATCAGGACTTACTCAAATGATAAATAGCGGTTTCACCAAATAAATTCGGCATTATGTCCTTGAAAAAACTTTGTGAGGATTCGTTAACTACCTGACGATGAATCACTTTAATTTCCCGTTCACGGCAGAGCACTTCAAAATCTTTAAAAGTACAAAAGTGAATATTAGGTGTGTCGTACCATTCGTAAGGCAACAAATCGGATACCGGCATACGACCGCGAGTGAATAAATGGAAGCGCGCCTTCCAATGCCCGAAATTGGGAAAGGTCACTATACATTCTTTGCCCACGCGCAGCATTTCATCCAACACCAAATGAGGGAAATGCAACGTCTGTAATGCTTGCGTCATCAATACAGTATCAAAACTTTTATCAGCAAAATTACCAAGGCCACGATCCAGGTTTTGTTCGATTACATTTAAACCTTTATCAATACAAATATTAATTTGTGCAGGATCAATTTCCAAACCATAGCCTTGCACTTGTTTGCTATCAATTAAATACTTGAGCAAAGTACCATCACCACAACCCAAATCGAGAATGCGACTTTGTTGTGGAATCCAATGTTGAATTTCATTTAAGTCTATTCGCATCTTATACACTCACACCAGCCATGTAACGCGCAAATACTTGCTGATAGCGTTCATCTGGCAATAAAAAAGCATCGTGGCCAAATTTGGACTCAATCTCAGCATAGGTAACGGATTTGTTTGCACCCACCAGGGCATCGACAATTTCACGCGAGCGCTCCGGTGCAAATCGCCAATCAGTGCTGAATGAGATCACTAAAAATTTCGCACGCGCTTGTTGAAATGCGATCACCGGATCATCATCGTATTCGCGCGCAAGATCAAAATAGTCCAGCGCTTTGGTAATACGCAAATACGAATTGGCATCAAAGGTATTGGCAAAACTATCACCTTGATAACGCAAATAACTTTCAATTTGAAATTCTACTGGTTCAGCATTACCCAAATTAAAATTGCCGCTACGCAAATCACGCCCGAATTTTTCGCCCATGGCGTAATCAGATAAATAAGTAATGTGGCCGATCATACGCGCAATTGCCAAGCCATTTTTGGGTAAACTGTCATGGTCAAGATAATAGCCATCATGAAAATTTGGATCGCTCATAATCGCTTTGCGTGCAGCTTCATTAAATGCAATATTTTGTGCCGACAATTTCAATGCAGACGCAATCACAATTGCGTGACGAATGCGCTGCGGATATTGCAGTGCCCAACGCATCACCTGCATACCGCCCAAACTCCCGCCAACAATTGCAGCCCAACAATCAATGCCCAACACATCAGCAAGGCAGGCCTGACTCGCCACCCAGTCCCGCACACGAATCATCGGAAAATCCGCTCCCCACACCTTCCCGGTCGCAGGATTAATTGAACGCGGCCCGGTGGAACCATGACAACCACCAATGTTATTTAAAGCCACGACAAAAAATTTATTGGTATCAATCGGCTTACCCGGACCAATATATGCGTCCCACCAACCCGGGCGTTTATCGTCGATTGAATGATAACCCGCAGCGTGATGATGCCCCGAAAGCGCGTGGCAAATCAGAACCGCATTCGATTTCGCCTCGTTTAATTGCCCATAGGTTTCATAAACAATTTCATACTCATCCAGCGTTTTACCGCAGGCAAGTAAAAGAGGTTGTGTAAAGTGATGGGTCTGCGGAGCAACCAGCCCCACAGAATCCGCCGGAATTACGTCTGGCATGAAAGTCTCGCGATAGGGAAAATGGGCGAAAGTCTAAAGAGACTCGCTATTTTCTGCAATCAACTTGAAAGGATTGACTCAATTCCTTGGCATTCGTTTGCTTGACAGATCCACAACGTCTGCCATTTTCAGCGCTACGGGAGCAGGCTCAACCAGTTTGTCCTCAATCCTATCCTGCATGGGCGATTTGACAACCTGGTGATACAAAGGCTCAAGCTGCTGAAGCGCGGCCTGCATTTGATAATAATTTGTCTGCAAGCTTTCAACCTGTTGGGCCAAGGTATTTTTTGTGCCTTGCAATTGTGCGAGCCGCAGCATGTGCTGCTCCAGTAAATGTTTTTGATATTGATTGTGATGATGCAAAGGTGCCAACGCTTCGCGCAACCAATACACAATATGCTGGTTGATGTCCACATACACTTGTCGCACCTCATTCACCAGACTGCTGATAAACCGGCTGATGAATGTACTTTTACTACTCAAAAGATTGGAGAGAGATGCGCGAAAATCATTGGCGTGATTATGTAATTGACGAAGGCGACGGCGCTGCTTTTGAATTTTCAGCAAATGACTAATCATCAAATCACCATCGCGAATACCGTGTTCAGGGCGAGAGTAAATGGATTTTACCACTCTGTTCACCCTGTCAATTTCACGCTCCAGATGTTGCATACTGCTATCAACATCATCAAAAAATTTTCCAATTGCATTTGAAAGCCCTTTTGTAGTCCAGCTTTCTGCAAGATTTTTGTGCGCTTGAATAATTTGTTTTTCCAGCAATCCGACACTCACAGGTGAGAGCAATGCAAGACGCTGTGATTCAATCAGCCGTTGGCTGGTACGCAACGACAGTGCCTGTTTGTGATAGTCATGGTGCGATTTGCGCACAGCATCTCGCATTTCCTGCAACTTGTCGGCATGGCTTCCGGGAACAGATGCACGCAGCTCAGCAATTTCTTTTTCACATTCTGTGACACGTCGGGCCAAGCCGTGATAAGAACGAATTATCATCTCTTCACTGTCAGCCATTAAAGAATTGCTGACAATTTGGTGTTGGTTATGCAGTACACATTCAGCTAACAAACGCTCCAATGTAGAAAAATGGCTGCGATCCAACAGCGCAGTATTTTTTCCAACCTTCGCCAGCAACCCCTGTTTCGCCGAAATCGGCAGCACATGTTCCGGTAACATCTTGAGCTGTTTTGCGGTTAATTTTCTCAGGCTGGCAATATTGGCTTCAATCTCCTGCTCACCATTCAAGTCATCCCATAAACTGTCAATTTTATTCAGGAGTGTAATAACAGTTGTGCAATTCTCCTGACGCAAAACCTGAATATGCTCCTGCCAAATTTGCATGTCGCTGCTGGTGACACCGGCAGCCGCAGAAAGCACAAACAAAATGGCCTGGGCTTCCGGTAAAGTTTTCAAGGTTAATTCGGGTTCATTACCCAATGCATTCAATCCGGGTGTATCCAGAATACGCAACCCCTGACGCAACAAAGGATGATCCAGATTAATCAGTGCGTGTCGCCAGGCAGGAACCATCACCATACCTTTTTCTGTTGAAGCTTCAACATCATCTTTGGTGAAACCTAACTTGATGGCTTCCGACATAGTGACTTGTTTACTGGCGCTGACCTGATTGATTGCAGCACGCATTTGTTCCTGATCATTAACATCAAAAGGAATGGTCACCCAATTTTGCGGAATGCGTTTGAATTTGGATAAATTGGTGCTGGTACGACGGGTTTCTATGGGCAGTAAACGCACACAGTTTGCCGGTTGCGATGCATCCCAAAAAATATCCGTGGGACACATGGTGGTTCGCCCAGGCTGCGAAGGCAATAATCGACGACCACCGCCCGTATATAACAGAGCATTAATTAATTCTGTTTTACCACGGGAAAACTCGCCCACACATGCAATCGTAAAACTATCACCCTGTAATATTTTTCTGGCGCGCTGAAGCGTTTTATAAACCTGATTATTGAGCATCTTATGGGTACGTCCCCAAAGCTCAAATGCTTGCAAACGTTCATCAAGTTCATGCTTCCACTGATGATAGTGGGTAACCTGGCGCTTTAATGATTTGAGATCCATAGGGAACACTCACAAAATACAGAGTTGAGGCGATTAAACATGAATAGCGCGCCAGAGACCAGATGCCTGTCGGCAAACGGTCAAAAATCCCGACCAAGGCGCAGTGAGTGATACTTTGAGAAACAACTATCCAATACAGGCTGTGATTTTTTAACATAAGAAAAATTAAATCAATATTTTTAGTTATATAAATTAATTGAAATTATTTTTACAGTGTTTATTGAAGATGTGCACCTGCCGGTAATGTTTTCGGCGCACGTATTCGAATATTTTTCTGGCGCCCTAATTCTCCGGACTCGATACATACCTGACTTTTTGCGACAGCAAACTCTTCACTCAACCAATCAATTAGCAATGCATTTGCTTTGCCATCAACGGGTGGAGCCTTGATTCGGAGCTTTAATCTGTCGCCATGCAAGCCACCAAATTCATTTTTACTGGCATTGGGTTGCAGATGGCAAAACAACAATAAATCGGTGTTTTGCCATTGAAAATGAGACCGGGACATTACCAGTATCCAATGACTATTTTGGAAATTACACCCAGATACTGCGCAGCATAATCAATCAACATATTGACAATCTTCAGACAAAGAAAGACAAAAATGGGCGAGATATCCAACATGCCGCCCAGGGGCGGAATTAATTTCCGGAAGGGTCTGGCGAAAGGCTCCACAATTTGGCCGGCAAGATTAAATAATGGATGATAAGCAAGTTGCGGAATAAAACTACCAATGATCGAAACCAGCAAAGCAATAAAAATTATTCCGGTTACATAAGTTGCCGCACCCAACATTCCCCACAGAATTAATAATATCGGATTTGCAAATATCGATGACCCCAGAGTGAGTAACAACAATATCGATGCCAGATATTGAACAAGGATGATCAGGACTATAGACGCCAGATCAATACCAAAAAATCCCGGAATAATTTTGCGAAAAGGTCGCAACAAAGGCTGTGTACCTTTGACAATCGCTTGTGACAGCGGATTGTAGAAATCTGCTCTCACCAACTGCAGCAGCAATCTCATAATGATGAAAAAAAGCAATACAGACATCAAGGTATAAACAATCAAATGAAATATGCTACTGATCATAAAAACTCCGGAATTTATTCACCTAATAACACAGATAATTCTGCTGCACGATTGCTGCAGGCCTGCATTGCATTTTTTACTGCTTCACGAATATTGTCTTTTTCAAATGACAAAATAGCTTGTTCAGTTGTGCCTTTCGGCGATGTTACACGACGACGCAGCTCGACAATATCAAGATCGCTTTGTTTTGCCAGATTTGCAGCGCCTAGCGCTGTTTGCAAAGTCAGTTGTGTTGCCATTTCTTTAGACAAACCCTGGGCAACGGCAGCATCAATCATGGCCTCCATAAATAAAAAATAATAAGCTGGCCCCGAGCCTGAAACAGCAGTAACTGCATTGAGCAGGGATTCATCTTCAACCCAACTCACAATTCCTACCGCGGACAAAATCGTATTGGCAAGTTGTTTTTGTTCATAGCTGACAAAGGTATTGGCAAATAATCCCGCAGCGCCCATCAATAACTGACTGGGTGTGTTGGGCATACAACGGACTATTGCATATTCGCCATTCAACCAACGCAATAAGCTATTGGTTGTAATACCAGCTGCCAGCGATATGACCAATGGTTTATGCATCAAGGCAACCGATAATTCGCTGGCAACCTGCTTCAATATTTGTGGTTTGACGGACAAGATCACCAAATCTGCATTTCGCACAGCAGCAAGATTGTCTGTTGTAATGGCTACAGAAAATTCATCCGCAACTTTTTGCAAACTTTCTATTCTGGGCCCCGATGCAATGATATTTTTCGCGTCATAACCTTGTTTTGTAAGGCCGCCAATAATGGCTTTGGCCATATTACCTGCGCCGATAAAAGCGATTTTTTTATTTGTCATCTTGATCTCAATTTCTCAATAAAAATTCAATTGTTTTTATTACTTTTTACAACCCGCGATCCAAAAATATCCGTTCCTACTCTCACCAATGTTGCACCTTCTGCAATAGCGATTTCCAAATCACCTGACATGCCCATCGACAAACTGTCCATGAAACTGTACTGATTTTTTAACTCGGTCATTTTACGAAAAGCAGCTCGCTGTTGTTCAGGATTATTTCCGGCTGCCGGTATCGCCATTAATCCACGCAATTGCAATTTGGGCAGGGATTTTACAGCGGCAACCAGTTCCGGCAATGCCTGCAGCTGCACACCGGATTTGGTATTTTCATCGTCTATGTTGATTTGAATGCAAACATTCAGTGCCGGTAATGATGACGGCCTTTGCTCTGATAATCGCTGGGCAATTTTCAACCTGTCCACACTGTGTACCCATGAAAAATGCTCCGCAATCAACCTGGTTTTATTGGATTGCACAGGCCCGATAAAATGCCACTCCAGATCCTGAAGATCAGTAAGTTGCTGTTGTTTATCCAAAGCTTCCTGTAAATAATTTTCACCAAACATTCGCTGCCCGGCGTGGTAGGCTTGGCGAATTGCACTCGCTGGTTGGGTTTTACTGACAGCGATCAGGCGCACAGTTTGTGGTTTTCGACCGGATTCCAACACCGCACGATTAATTCGTTCGGTGACTTTCTGCAACTTGTCGTCTATCTTTTGCATATCGTGTAGCCGTTGAATAGTTGTCCGACTGCCTCAACCCGTGTTGCAGTTGTTGGAAAGAATAAATATTGTCCAATTCTATAAGGTAAAGCTCATGGATATTACTGAACTTCTGGCGTTTAGTGCCAAACAAGGCGCGTCTGATTTGCACTTGTCTGCGGGATTGCCGCCCATGATCAGGGTTGATGGTGATGTGCGCAGAATTAATTTGCCACCCATGGAGCACAAACAAGTTCATGGTTTGATTTACGACATTATGAATGACAAGCAACGCAAGGACTACGAAGAATTTCTGGAAACCGATTTCTCATTTGAAGTTCCTGGCGTTGCCCGTTTCCGGGTGAATGCTTTTAACCAGAACCGTGGTGCCGGTGCCGTTTTTCGTACGATTCCTTCCAAAGTATTAACCATGGAAGAGTTGGGCATGGGCAATGTATTCCGCGATATTTGCCATGTACCGCGCGGTCTGGTTTTGGTAACAGGGCCAACAGGATCGGGCAAATCAACTACGCTGGCCGCGATGATCGATTACATCAACGACAACCGCTACGAACACGTACTGACCATCGAAGACCCTATCGAATTCGTGCATGAATCAAAAAAATGCCTGATTAACCAGCGCGAAGTTCATCGCGATACACACGGATTTGCTGAAGCCCTGCGTTCCGCACTGCGTGAAGACCCCGACGTGATTCTGGTTGGTGAGATGCGCGACCTGGAAACTATCCGTCTGGCACTGACTGCAGCAGAAACAGGGCATATTGTTTTTGGAACCCTGCACACCACATCCGCCGCCAAAACCATTGACCGTATAGTTGACGTATTCCCGGCTAACGAAAAAGCGATGGTACGCTCGATGTTATCCGAATCACTGCAAGCAGTAATATCGCAAACACTGTTGAAGAAAAATGGCGGCGGCCGCGTAGCCGCACACGAAATTATGCGCGGTACTGCCGCAATTCGTAACTTGATACGTGAAGATAAAGTTGCGCAGATGTATTCTGCCATTCAAACCGGTGCGAGCCTGGGCATGCAGACTATGGATCAATGTTTGTCTGATTTGGTTGCACGCAGAATAATTGCACGCGACCAGGCCAAAGCCAAAGCCAAATTCCCGGAAAATTTCTAATTAAACAAACCACCCTCCCCTTCGAAAGAGGAGGGAACAAAAATTAGCAGGTATTTATTATGGACTTTGATCGTTTATTAGCATTAATGGTGGAAAAAGGTGCATCGGATTTATTTATCACAGCCGGTGTTCCCCCTTCAATGAAAGTCCATGGCAAAATCTTGCCCGTAACTGCCACTCCGCTGGCTCCGGAAAAAGCGCGCGAGTTGGTGCTAAGCGTGATGAATGAAAAACAACGCACAGAATATTTGGAAAACAAGGAGTTGAATTTTGCAGTAAGTGCACGTGGAATTGGCCGTTTTCGTGCGAGCGCTTTTTATCAACGCAACCTGACCGGAATGGTTCTACGCCGCATCGAAACCAAAATCCCTACGATCGATGAGTTAAGTCTGCCGGAAATAGTCAAAGAATTAGCTATGACCAAACGTGGTCTGATTATTTTTGTCGGTGCAACCGGTACCGGTAAATCCACATCACTTGCGTCGATGATCGGCCATCGCAATAAAAATTCAAAAGGCCATATTATTTCGATTGAAGATCCCATCGAATTTATTCATCAACACGAGGGCTGCATTATTACGCAGCGCGAAGTGGGAATTGATACAGAATCATTTGAAGTTGCATTGAAAAATACCTTGCGTCAGGCACCCGATGTGATTCTGATTGGCGAGGTGCGTTCGCGCGAAACCATGGATCACGCGATTGCCTTTGCCGAAACCGGCCATCTGTGTTTATGTACACTGCACGCCAACAATGCTAACCAGGCACTGGATCGCATCATTCACTTCTTCCCTGCTGATCGCCATCGTCAATTATGGATGGATCTCTCTCTCAATTTAAAAGCGATTGTTGCGCAGCAATTAATTCCAACACCTGACGGCAATGGTCGTCGCGCTTGTCTGGAAATTATGATCAATACCCCACTGGCGCAGGATTTAATTCGCAAGGGTGAAGTGGCCGATCTTAAAGATCTGATGAAACGTTCCACTGAACTTGGTATGCAAACTTTCGATCAGGCGCTCTACAATCTTTACGACAACGGCGAAATCACTTACGAAGACGCACTGCTTCACGCCGACTCACCAAACGATCTGCGTTTGATGATCAAACTCGCCAGCGAAACCGATGCCAACTATTTGTCACACGCTGCCGACAGCTTGTCGATACAAACCGAAGAACAAAATAATCGCGGCCGGATGTTTTGATTTTTAGTTTGTAGGTTGGAAGAGCGCAGCGACTTCCGACATTTTGATTTTTAATTTCAAAAAAATTGTCGGAAGTCGCTGCGCTCT